>DAIQBQ010000311.1:0-3823 GCA_036781065.1 Actinomycetota bacterium | reverse complement strand
CCTGCCGCTCCCAGGCGACGAAGCAGGCCAGCGCCAGCACCCCGCCGACGACGGCCCACACCCCCCACGCTGGCAGCACGCCTTGGGCCGGATCCGGATTGTAGAGGCCGACGATCACCAGCGTCAGCCCGGCGGCGAGCAGGAGTCCGCCCACGACGTCGACCTTGCGGCCCGGCGTCGCTCCCCGCCCGGGCTTGGTGCGGCCGACGATCACGATCGCCACCGCGGCCAGCGGGAGATTGACCCAGAACAGCCCCCGCCACCCGATCGCCGCCGCCAGCAGGGCGCCGTACAGCGGGCCGAGCACGCTGCCCAGCTCCTGGACCGACCCGACCAGGCCAAGCGGGACCTGGCGGTCGTGCTCTTCCCACAGGTCGCCCACGACGGCGAAGGTGACCGGCAGCAGCGCCCCGGCGGCCGCCCCCTGGAACACCCGGGCAGCAACCAGGACCGGGAGGCTGCGGGCCAGCGCGGAGGCCACCGACCCGACCGCGAAGGCGGCCAGCGACCCCTGGAGCACCCGGGTGCGGCCGAGCCGGTCGGAGAGCTGGCCGAGCAGTGGCATGGCGGCGATGTAGGCGAGGAGGTAGCCGGTGATGATCGGCGTCGCCCGCTGCAGCTCGTTGATCGGGATGCCCAGGTCGGTGATGATGCCGGTCAGGATCGTGACGACGACATAGGCGTCGAGCGACGCCAGGAGGACCGCGGTCCCCGCCGCGCCGGTGGCCCAGTGCCGCCGGGCCCCCGCCTTGGGCGGTGCGCTCACGACGAAGACGGTGCGGTGACGCTAACCGGGACGTTGAACTGGCCGAGGGTGGCGGTGACGACGGTGTCGGTCTTGGCCCCGGGAATCTTGAACGGCACGATCGCCTTCAACAGCCGGCTGCCGCTGACCGCGATCCACAGCGTGGCGGTCACCCTGTCCTGCCCGGGCGCCAGGTCGGTCAGGCCGCTGAGTACCGCGGTGGGGACGCTCGCCGTGACCTTGTAGCTGGGGGTCGAGTCGACCGACTCACGGTCCAGCGTGGTGCCGTTGGTCGCCTGGCCGAGGAGGGAGGCGACGCCCTGGTTGGGGTCGAGCAGCAGCGACGGGTTGTAGAAGTCTGAGGCGGGCTCGGTCGTGTACTTGTTGCCGACGAGCTTGAGGTAGATCGTCCCGCCCGTGATGATCACGTTGGCATTGAGCAGCACCCCCAGCTCGGTGACGCTGGCCGAGGCCTGGACGTTGCCGTAGCGGTCCATGTCGCCGGTGGCGCTCTTGATCGGCACTTTGGTCACCGCCGGCCCGGTGATGTTGAGGGTGAAGTGGGCACTGGTGACGTTGGTCATGGCATGGGACGACTGCTGCAGGATCGTGCTCGCCGCCGGGAGTGAACTGGCGGGCGGCGACTTCGAGCAGGCGGCCACCGCCAGCGCCAGCAAAGCCACAAAAACTGCCCGTCCCGCCCTCACGGCCCTCACGGCCGAGAACGATATGCGATTGTCCGGCGATGAACCACAACGGCCTCGACTGGGACCGGCTGCGCGCGGGCGCCGCCACCGCCACCGGCCTCGGCGTGCTCACCCTCGGCGATGCTCTCGAGTCCGTGGCGGCGCTCCCAGACGGCTGTGTCGACCTTGCCGTCACCTCCCCGCCCTACGACCGCCAGGGCAAGTACCGGGACGGCGAGGCCTACCGCCGGGAGTGGTACCGCGGCTACTTCCTGGCGCTGACCGCCGAGATCCACCGGGTCCTGGCGCCGCACGGCAGCTTCGTCCTGAACTACCGGTCGAAGCGGCAGGGCGCGGAGCGGGGGACGCTGCAGTACGAGCTGGTGCTGTGGCTGCGCGAGCAGGGGTTCCTGTTCGCCGAGGACTTTGTCTGGGGCAAGCCCTCACCCCCCCCGGGCCGGTTCAACCGGTTCCTGAAGGACGCCGTCGAGTACTGCTTCCAGTTCACCAAGACGCCGGCCTGGCAGTTCTTCCCCGAACACGTCCTGCAGCCCGCCCGCTGGGACGCGGTCGACCGGGCGCGGCGCCGCCGGCTCGAGCACAACTACGCCCGGGTGCAGGAGCCGTCCGGGCACGGCAGGAAGCGGGCCCTGGCCGGCCCAGACCAGGTCCGCCCCTCGACGTTGCTCACGTTCGAGCCGGAGTTCGGCCCGAACCCGAGCGGGCACCCGAGCCGGTTCCCGGTCGAGCTGCCGGACTTCTTCATCCGGCTGATGACCCGGCCCGGGCAGGTCGTCCTCGATCCGTTTGCCGGCACCGGGACGACCGGCGTCGCAGCAGAGGCACTCAGCCGGCGCTGGGTGCTCTTCGAGGCCGACGCCGGCTACGCGGCGGCCCTGCCGGATCGGCTGGCGCGCCTGGCCCGGCCGGAAGGCCCGATGGCCGGGGAATGACGAACAGCCTGCCTGGTACGGGCTACGGTTTGAGGTGGTACTCCTTGGCCAGCTCGACGAACTTCAGGATGTCTTCGGGTTTGGCGTCCTGGTTGCGCAGTACCTGCAGCACCAGCGGGTCGGGGATCCTGGGGTGGGCGAACACATGCCGGATGCCGCGGGGGCCCTGGTACTTGAACCCGCACGCCTCCAGCAGGCGGCGGAAGTCGTTCCAGGACACGTACAGCACTTGCCCTTCGTTGACCTGATCGAACAGTGGTTTAGGTTCCATGGCCCGGAATGCTACCTGGTCGGTCGGTATATGCAACGTTGGGCGGTGGTTCGTCCCCGGCACCCGGGCGCACCTCGGCAAGCCGGCGGCGGAGGAACCGGCGCTCGACCGCGTTGGCGGTGAGGCTCAACGCCTGCTCGTAGGCGGCGGCCGCGCCGGCATGCTGGCCGAGGCGGCGGAGCAGGTCGGCCCGGGCGGCGTGATAGAGGTGGTAGCGATCGAGGTCGCCGGCCAGCGCGGCCATGAGGGCGAGGCCGGCCTGGGGCCCGTCGGCCATAGCGACGGCCACCGCCCGATTGAGCTCGACCACCGGCGACGGGGCCAGGTCGCCCAGCACCTGGTACAGGTGGGCGATCCTGGTCCACTCGGTGTCCTCCGGGCGGGGGGCGTCGGCGTGGACCGCAGCGATGGCGGCCTGGACCTGGTAGGGATCGGTCAGGTCGGCGCCGAACCGGGCGACCAGCGCCAGGCCCTCCTCGATCTCCGCCCGGTCCCAGCGGCTGCGGTCCTGGTCCTCCAGCAGAACGAGCTCGCCGTCGGCGGACTCCCGGGTCGCCCGGCGGCTGTCGTGGAGCAGCATCAGGGCGAGCAGCCCGGTGGGCCCGGGCTGGCCGGGCATGCCGGCCACCAGCACCCGGGCCAGCCGGATCGCCTCGGCGGCAAGCTCCCGGCGGACCATGGTGTCGCCGGCGGTGGCGGCGTAGCCCTCGTTGAAGATCAGGTAGAGCACCGCCAGCACCGATCGGAGCCGCTCCGGGAGCACCCGCTCGGGCGGGACAGCGAAGGGCACGGCGGCGACCTTGATCTTGCGCTTGGCCCGCACCAGCCGCTGGGCCATCGTCGGCTCCGGGATGAGGTAGGCGCGGGCGATCTCCGGCGTCGTCAGCCCGCCCAGGGTGCGCAGGGTCAGGGCGACCTGCGCCTCGGGGGCGAGGGCCGGGTGGCAGCAGGTGAAGATCAGCCTGAGCCGGTCGTCGGGGAACACGTCCTCCGGCGGGGCCTGCGTTCCCGCCGGCCCCCAGGCCGCCCGGTCCGCCTCGAGCGCGGCCAGGCTGGCGTGGCTCCGGGCGGCCCGCCGCTCGGCCCGGAGCCGGTCGATCGCCCGGTTGCGGGCGGTCACCATGATCCAGGCCGCCGGGTTGTCCGGCAGGCCGTCCCGGGGCCAGCG
>DAIQBQ010000310.1:0-3848 GCA_036781065.1 Actinomycetota bacterium | reverse complement strand
GTCCAGGCCCGAGCCGCATCCCGAGCTGTGGCTCCGCTTCGCCGAGTGCCTGGGCATCGACCGGGCCGAGGTGACCGGGGCGGAGCTGCTTCCGCGTACCGCCAACCTGGTCGAGACCTACCGGTCGCTGTGCGCCCTGGGCGGCGAGCAGGCGCTGGCCGCGCTCTACGCCTACGAGGCCCAGTTCCCGGCGATTGCCGCCACCAAGGCGGAGGGCCTGCGGACCTTCTACGGCATTACCGACGACCGCTCGCTCGCCTTCTTCGACCTGCACTCGACCCTCGACGTCGAGCACGCCGAGGGCATCCGCTCGGGCCTGGTCGATTCCCAGCCTGCCCGGGAGGCCGCCGCCCTGGCCCTGGACGCCTGGTGGGTCATGCTCGACAGCTTCGAGGCCGCCTCGGTCGCGACGCATCCGCCGGTTGCCGGCTAGCGGGCGCGGGAGGCCGGGTGAAGGTCGCCCTCGAGATCCTGCGCTTCGACCCGGAGGCGGGCACCAAGGCCCACTGGGCCTCCTACGACGCCGAAGTCGAGCCCAACGGGCGGGTGCTGGACGCCCTCCACTACGTGAAGTGGTACCTCGACGGCACGCTGGCGATGCGCCGTTCCTGCGCCCACGGCGTGTGCGGCTCGGATGCCATGCTGATCAACGGGCACAACCGGTTGGCCTGCCAGGTGCTGTGCAAGGACCTGACCCAGCCGATCACCGTCGAGCCGCTGCGCGGGCTCACGGTCGAGAAGGACCTCATCGTCGACATGGAGCCGTTCTTCGCCGGCTACCGGTCGGTGCTGCCGTGGCTGATCCACGACCAGGCGGCGGACGAAGGGGCACCGGTCGGGGGCCGGGAGCGGCGCCAATCGCCGGCCGAGCGGGAGCGTTACGACGACACGACGAAATGCATCCTGTGCGCCGCCTGCTCGACGTCGTGCCCCATCTACTGGGCCGACCAGAGCTACGTGGGGCCTGCCGCGATCGTCAACGCCCACCGGTTCATCTTCGACTCCCGGGACACCGGGGCCGGTCATCGCCTGGAGCTGCTCACTGCCCGGCGGGGCGTGTACCGGTGCCGGACGACCTTCAACTGCACCGACGCCTGCCCGCGGGGCATCAAGGTGACCGAAGCCATCCAGGAAGTGAAGCGGGCGGCGCTATTTAAGAAGTTATAGGTACTTAAGAAGCTGTAGCGGTGGCTGGGAGCCGGCGGCGGCGGCGCCTGCGGCGCTGCGGCGGCGCCTGCGGCGCAACGGCGGCGGGCAGAGCGTTCATCGGGCGCAGCGCCTCGATAAGGGCGCTGGCGGCCAGTCCGGCGACGGCGGCAATTCCGGTCAGATGTGCAATTGCGTAGCTGTCCATTGGCGGGACCCCTCCCCTCACTCACCTTTGGTATCGGCCCCCGCCGGAGGGGGGCTCATAGCAAGTGATGGTCATTTCGCGGTCCCCCAGACGGGGGAGGGCGGAGGTTTTTTCGCGCTCTCGCGAAGCACCGGGGGCAAAGCCGGGTCCCACCACTCTATGGATGCCGGAAACCGCCGCTCGGGCTCAAGGCGTCGCCCAACAACGGTGCCGACGTCGTGGACGCGCACGCTGTGCGGGCAGCGCGGGGTGCGGGGAGCTAACTTCCGGCGGGTGGTCCGTACCCTGGCGGAGGGGGCGGAGGAGCCCCATAGCCGGGGGGCGGGCCATAGGGCGGCGGCTGCCCGTAGCCGGGGGGCGGCTGCCCGTAGCCGGGGGGCGGCTGCGCGTAGCCGGGGGGCGGGTAGTAGCCCCCGGGCTGGCCGGCGTGCTGGTTCGGCGGGCCGAGGTAGCGAGAGCTGCCCAGGGCGAGCGCCGGGAAGAAGATCAAGCCGAGCAGGATCAACCCTACGGCGAAACCCGATCCCTTTCCGTAGGCCTTGGACAGGTCGATCAGGATGATGATGTTGACGATGATGTTCACGATCGGGATGAGCAGAAGGAAGATCCACCACCATGGCCGGCCGATGATCCTCAACAGCACGATCGTGCTGTAGATCGGGATGATCGCCGCCCACCCCGGCTTCCCCGCCTTCGTGAACAGTCGCCAACCGCAAGCGATGTAGAAGATCACGATCGCCAGGAAGGCCACCAGGACGACGACGCCGGCAGCTGCGCCGGAGTTGCTCGTCGTCGTCTGCACGGGTAGCAGTGAGTTCATCGCATCTCCACCGTCCCTTCCGCAATCGGACACGACGATTGTCGCTGATAGGGAAGGGTGCTGTAAAGGGTTGGATTTCGCGAAAGCGCCCGGCCCCCTTGCAGTGGGGGCCGGGCGCTGGGCGAAGCGAGTTGGGGCTAGACGCCAGCCTGGCTGGCGGCGAAGTCTCCGATCACGGGGATCTTGAACATCTGCCCCTGCGAGGCTTTGACGATGGCGACGATCCACAGGACCACGCCGAGGATCCACAGCAGGATCTCGCAGATCCCGAACAGCAGGCCGATCCCAGGGATGAACGCCAGGACGAACAGCACGAAGTAGAGCACCGCCCAGGCGACGGTGAAGGCGATCTCCTGGACCGCATGGAACTTGACCAGGCGGTTGTTCTTGCCCTCGGTCAGCAGCATGACCAGGCCGCCGATCCACGTGAGGTAGGCGATGGCGCTGGCGGTGTTCGGGTTCATCCCGGTGCCCGGCGGGGGGCCGTAGCCCGGGTATCCCTGGGGCGGCGGGTAGCCGGGAGGTGGCGGGTAGGCAGGGGGCGGGTACTGGGGTGGTGGGGGCGGCGCGCCCCCGTAATTCGGCTGTCCCCCTGGGTCGTTACCAGACGGCGGGACTGATGCCAATGGGTACTCTCCTTCCCTCGTCGACCGGCAGGCCTCGGTGACCTGCACGATGGCCACCCGACTAGTGTGCGACCGCCCGGGACGGCTTGCAAGGCGCACCGGCCGTGGCCGCAGTGGAGGCCCGGCTTTAGCTAAAGATTGGGGAGTTTTTTCGCCGGAAAGCGGGAAAACACTCCACAATTCCCGCGCTTTAGGAGCTGATTCAGCGACGGATCACAAGAGATTCTTGATGGGGATGGCGGGCACGTCTCCCGCCAGGTCAAACCCGAACACCCGGGCGTAGAAGTACACCTCGGCCTCCAGCGCCCGGCGGATGTTGGCGGCCTGGCGGAACCCGTGCTGCTCGCCGGCAAAGGCGATGTAGGCGTGCGGCAGGCCCTTGGCGTCAAGCGCCGCCACCATCTCCTCGGCCTGGGCCGGCGGCACGATGGCGTCCTCCAGCCCCTGCAGCAGGATGACCGGGCAGGACAGCCGGTCGGCGAAGTGCACCGGGGAGCGCTGCCAGTACACCTCCCGGTCGGCGGGGTACGGCCCGATCAGCGAGTCGAGGTAGCGGGACTCGAACTTGTGAGTGTCCCGAGCCAGCGTCTCGGCGTCGGCGACCCCGTAGTAGCTGGCCCCGGCGGCGAAGCTGTCGCGGAAGGTGAGGGCGCACAGCGTCGTGTAGCCGCCGGCGCTCCCGCCCCGGATCGCCAGCCGGCGGGCATCGGCGTCGCCCCGGCCGGCCAGGAAGGTCGCCGCCCCGATGCAGTCGTCGACGTCCAGCACCCCCCACCGGCCCTTCAGCCGGTCCCGGTAGGCCCGCCCGTAGCCGGTGCTCCCGCCGTAGTTCACGTCGACGACGGCGAAGCCCCGGGAGGTGAAGTACTGGATCTCCAGGCGGAGCTCCATCGAGGTCGCCGAGGTGGGGCCGCCATGGCTCATCACGACCAGCGGCGGGCGCTCGCCCTCCGGGCCGGTGCAGTCCGGGTTGACCGGGCGGTAGTAGAGGGCATGCGCCACCGGCGCCGGGTCAGCCTCGGTGGCGACGGTGGGGCTGGGGAAGGAG
>DAIQBQ010000309.1:0-3851 GCA_036781065.1 Actinomycetota bacterium | reverse complement strand
AGGGCCAGGAGCTGCTCGTGGTCGGCGGCGGCGACTCGGCGCTGGAGGAAGCGCTGTTCCTGCAGCGGTTCGCCGCCAAGTTGACCCTGATCCACCGCCGGGACGCGCTGCGCGGCTCGAAGATCATGCAGGACCGGGCCAAGGCCAGCGAGAAGATCAGCTTCATCTGGAACTCGACGATCGAGGAGGTGCTCGGCGAGCAGAAGGTCGAGGGCGCCCGGCTGCGCGACGTGGTCACCGGTGAGCTGTCCGACGTCGCCGCCGGTGGGATTTTCATCGCCATCGGCCACACGCCCAACACCGCCCTGTTCCAGGGCAAGCTGGAACTGGACGTCGCCGGCTACCTGGTTGCCGGCGACAAGCTGGCCGACGACTGGCACCCCGGGTCGCCGTTCGCCACCCGCACCAGCGTCGAGGGGGTCTTCGCCGCCGGGGACGTCGTCGACCACTTCTACCGGCAGGCGATCACCGCGGCGGGCACCGGCTGCCAGGCGGCAATCGACGCCGAGCGGTGGCTCGAGGAGCAGGGCCGCTAAGCCGGGCGCGCTTCAGCGGGACCGGGCCCGGCAACGCGCCCCGCGCGCCTCCTACGGAGCGCGCCGAGGGTGGTCTAGTCTTCCCGGATGCGCCTCATCCGCCAGGGAGAGCGCTCGGCCGCGGTGCAGGACCTGCAGACCCGCCTCGAGCGCATCGGGTCGATCATCGCGCCCCAGGAGCTCGGCGGCTGGTTCGGGCCCAGCACCGAGCAGGAGACCCGGGCGTTCCAGCAGTCCCGGGGCCTCGATGTCGACGGCATCGTCGGCGACGCCACCTGGAAGGCCCTCGTCGAGAGCTCCTGGTCGGTCGGCG
Organism: Actinomycetota bacterium; assembly: GCA_036781065.1. Lineage (GTDB taxonomy): Bacteria > Actinomycetota > CADDZG01 > JAHWKV01 > JAOPZY01 > DAIQBQ01. The sequence goes on along the minus strand of DAIQBQ010000309.1, from coordinate 3,002 downwards.
ACCGCATGCTGCGGCTCGAGGAGCCGTGGCTGCGCGGCGACGACGTCCGCGACCTCCAGGGACGGCTGAACGCCCTCGGCTTCTCCGCGGGCAAGCACGATGGCATCTTCGGCCCGGAGACCGCCGCCGCGCTGCGCGACTTCCAGCGCAATCTCGGCATCGATGACGACGGGATCGTCGGGCTTGAGACGTTACGCGCCTTGCGCCGGCTTCGCCTGGTCACCCGCGACGGGGTCGGCCCGCGCATCCGCGAGCGCGAGGCTCGCCGGGCGAGCCCGCCCGGTATCGCCGGGAAGCGGCTGGGAATCGACCCCGGCCACGGCGGGGACGACCTGGGCGCCCGGGGGCCCTCGGGTGAAGCCGAGGCCGACCTGACCTTCCAGCTCGCTGCCCGGCTGGCGCAGCTGTTTGAGGCGGAGGGGGCCGAGATCACCCTTACCCGTGGGCCGCACGACGGGCCGACCGACTCGCATCGGGCGCTGCTGGCGAACGCCGCCGGCACCGAACTCCTCCTGTCACTGCACCTCAACGCCCACCCAAGCGAGGTCGCCGAAGGGGTGGCAACCTACTACTTCGAGCACGGCGGGATCGCCTCTGAGCCTGGGGAGCACCTGGCCGGGTTGCTCCAGGCCCACCTGGTGGCCACGGGGACTGGCCGGGTGGATTGCCGCTCGCACGGCAAGGCCTACCCGATCCTGCGCGAGACCCGGATGCCGGCGGTCGTCATCGAGCCCGGATTCATCACCAACCCGGACGAGGCCAAGCTGCTGGCCGACGAGGCAGCCTCGGAGGAGATGCTCGAGGCAATGGTGGCCGCGGTCGCCGAATATTTCTCCCGACCGGACGAGCGGGCGGCCCCGCCACAACCGTCGAGGGTGGCGGTGTCTGGCACCCCCTCCGGCGCCTAACCTTCCGTCTCCGGAGTCGCCGCTCGGATGGATTCCGCGGGCTCTAAGGGCCCACCGCTAAGGCGCGGGGTTGCGGAGTTTTCCGGCCTTTCGGCGAAAGAATTCCACAATCTGTAGCTTTATGGCGGGCGCTAGGCCCGGACGGTCCCGCGGTCGGCTAGTACTCGATCCCCAGCATCGGACCGGGCTCTGGGTCCGGCGGGGCGTCGGCCGCGAAGCTGTCGGACTCGACCGTGCCCCACGAATCGCCCTGCGCGGTCGCCGCGGCGAGGCCTTCGAGGGTGTCAAGCTCGCTCAGATCGCTGGCGATAGCGTCCTCCTTGCGGAGCAGCCCCCCGCACACCCGCTCCAGGTCGGCCCTGGAGCCACATTCGATGAGCACCCAGCCCTTGCGCTTGCCCATGGTGACCCGCACGCGGGTGGCGAGCGCTTCGGAGAGTGCGACGCCCATGTCGTCGAGATTGGCCCTGGTTGCTCGGCGGGGCGATGTTTCACGTGGAACATCGACGCGGTGGTTGCGCACAATCTCCTCTGCCTGGCGCACCGACAGCCCTTCCGCCGCCACCCGCTGCGCAATACGCTCCTGGAGCGGGTGCCCGTTCAGCCCGAGCAGCGCCCGGCCATGGCCCGCCGAGATCCGCCGGTCGGCGATCATTTTCTGGACAGTGGGGGGCAGCTCCAACAATCGCAGTGCGTTGGTGACCGCAGGCCGGGAAAGGCCGAGCCGCTCGGCGAGATCCTCGTGGGTCAGGCCGGCCTCGTCGATGAGCTGGGCGTACCCAGCGGCCTCCTCCAACGGATTCAGGTCCTGCCGGTGCACGTTCTCGACCAGCGCCCGCTCCAACGACCCCCGTTCGTCGGTCTCGACCACCAAGGCCGGCACCATCGCCAGCCCAGCCCGCCGAGCTGCCCGCCAGCGCCGCTCGCCGACAACCAGCTGGTACTGGCCACCGCCGATGGGCCGCACGACAACCGGCTGCAGGATGCCGACCTGGCGGATCGAAGCGGCCAGATCGCTGATCGGCTCGTCCTCGAAGGTGCGCCGGGGTTGGTTCGGGTTCGCAACGATCGACGTCGTGGGCAACTCCTCCAGCACGCTGGCACCGCTGGGGATCAGCGCGCCCAACCCCTTGCCCAGACCGGTCCGTGCTGTCACGCCTCGACTCCTTCCTGGTGGCGGCCGGAAACCTTGAATTCCTGCTCGGTGGACGCTTCGCCTTGCCAGGCGCCGGCCACACGCTGCCCGTTCCGCCCGCGCTGGTCGGCAGGCTCGCCGGCATCCGCCGGCGCTGCTGCTGCCATCGGGGACTTGGCCGGACCCAGCAGCTCCTTGGCCAATTCGCGGTACGCCTGGGCGCCCCGGGAGCGAGGGTCGTGGAGCGCCGCCGGAAGCCCGAACGACGGCGCTTCGGCCAGCCGCACGCTCCGCGGGATCACCGTCTGGAACACCCGGCCGGCGAAGTGGCCCCGGACCTGCGACTCGACCTCCTCGGACAGCCGGGTGCGACCGTCGAACATCGTCAGCACGATCCCGGTCAGCCGCAGGCCCTGGTTGAGGCTCGACCGGATCAGCTGCACGTTCTTCAACAACTGGCCGACCCCCTCCAGGGCGTAGTACTCGCACTGGATCGGCACGATGACCTCCGTCGCCGCCACGAGCGCGTTGACGGTCAGCAGGCCGAGCGACGGTGGGCAGTCGATCAGGACAAAGTCGAACTCCGAGAGGATCCCCGCCAGCGCCCGCTTCAGCCGCATCTCCCGGGAGAGCATCGAGACCATCTCGATCTCGGCACCGGCCAGATCGATGTTCGACGGCAAGCAGAACAGCCCTTTGACCGCGGTCGGTTCTATCCCGTCCTCGACCGCCCGCTCATTGACCAGCACGTCGTAGACAGTGGCTGCGGCCCGGCGCGGATCGACGCCGACGCCGGTCGAGGCGTTCGCCTGCGGGTCAAGATCGACAACCAGCACCCGCTGGCTCTCCAGCGCCAGCCAGGCACCCAGGTTCACGGCCGTGGTGCTCTTGCCGACGCCCCCCTTCTGGTTGGCGATGGCGAGCACCCGTGCGCCAGCGGCCTGCGACTCCTCCATAGA
>DAIQBQ010000308.1:0-3865 GCA_036781065.1 Actinomycetota bacterium | reverse complement strand
CCAGCCGCTCCTGCAGCTTCTCCCGGTCGTAGTCGGAGTCGCTCTTCTCGAGCTCGGCCCGGATCTGGTTGACCCGGCCCTTCACCTGCTCGGCGTCGCCCTGGCCCTCGACGACGGTGGTGTCGTCCTTGGTCACGGTCACCTTGCGGGCGGTGCCCAGCAGGTCGAGGCCGGCATTCTCCAGCTTGAGCCCGACCTCGTCGGAGATGACGGTGGCGCCGGTCAGCACCGCGATGTCCTGCAGCATGGCCTTGCGCCGGTCGCCGAAGCCGGGAGCCTTGACCGCGACGCTGCGGAAGGTGCCCCGGATCTTGTTGACAACCAGCGTGGCGAGGGCCTCACCCTCGATGTCCTCGGAGATGATCATCAGCGACCGGCCGGCCTGCATGACCTTCTCCAGGATCGGCAGCAGGTCTTTGACCGCCGAGATCTTGGAGTTGGCGATCAGGATGTACGGGTCCTCGAGGACCGATTCCATCCGCTCCGGGTCGGTGACGAAGTAGGGCGAGATGTAGCCCTTGTCGAAGCGCATGCCCTCGGTGAGCTCCAGCTCGAGGCCGAAGGTCTGCGACTCCTCGACGGTGATGACGCCGTCCTTGCCCACCTTGTCGAACGCCTCGGCGATGATGTCGCCGATCTCCATGTCGTTGTTGGCGGAGATAGCGCCGACGTGAGCGATCTCCTCCTTGGAGTCGACCTCCTTGGACTGGCTGCCGATGAACTCGACGATGGCGTCGACGGCCTGCTCGATGCCCCGCTTCAGGGCGATCGGGTTGGCGCCGGCGGCGACGACCCGCATGCCTTCCTTGGTGATCGCCTGGGCCATGACCGTGGCCGTGGTGGTGCCGTCACCGGCCACGTCGTCGGTCTTCTTGGCGACCTCCTTGACCAGCTCGGCCCCCAGCCGCTCGAACGGGTCCTCCAGCTCGATCTCCTTGGCAATCGAGACCCCGTCGTTGGTGATCGTGGGGGCGCCCCACTTCTTCTCCAGCACCACGTTGCGGCCCTTCGGGCCCAGCGTGATCTTTACCGCGTTGGCCAGCGTGTCCATGCCCTTTTCCATGGAACGCCGCGCTTCCTCGTGAAACGAGAGCTGCTTGACTGCCATGAACCACCTCCCGTGGTCTTCGCTGTTGGCGCTGCGGGTGCGGCCCCCGCTCGCAGAGCGCGAGCGAGACTGTTAGCACTCACCAATCTAGAGTGCTAACAGCACCTTTGCAAGGGGCTCGGGGCCGCGGCTGCCCGTTAGGGCGCGCCTAGGGGGCGCCGCCGGCGACGGCGGGCAGGATCGAGACGGTTTGGCGATCCTTGAGCGGGGTGTCCAGGCCCTCCAGGAAGCGCACGTCCTCGTCCTCGACGTACACGTTGATGAACCGGCGGATCTCGCCGTCCTCACCGATTACCCGCTCGACCAGCTCCGGGTGGTCGGCACCGACCTTGCCCAGCAACTCCCGGATCGAGGTGGCCTCAACGTCCAGCTCGGTTTGGCCACCCACCAGGTCGCGCAGCTGGGTGGGGACCTTCACGCGTACGCTCATGGCCGCAATCTACCTCAGCCCTCGTCCATCAGCGCCAACGCCTCGTCGAATGCCCCCAGCTCGGGCTGGATCTGCATCGTCGGGCCCAGCTCAGCGGGCACCCCTTCAGTAAGCGCCTCGGCCGTCTTCAAACCCATCCCGGTGATCAGGGCGACCACGGTGTCGTCCGGGCCAAAGGCTCCGGCGGCGGCCATCTTCGCGAGGCAGGCGATGGTCACCCCGCCGGCGGTCTCGGTGAAGAGCCCCTCGGTGGTGGCCAGCAGCCGGATGCCGCCGACGATCTCGGCGTCGGTGGCGGACTCGGCCCTGCCCCCGGTCTGGCGCACGATCTTGGCGGCGTAGTAGCCGTCGGCCGGGTTCCCGATGGCCAGCGACTTGGCGATCGTCTTCGGCTTTACCGGCCGGATCGTGTCGGTGCCGTTGCGCACCGCGGTGGTGATCGGGCTGCAGCCGAGCGGCTGGGCCAGGTGGATCGACGTCGCCGGCTGCTCGTCCAGCAGGCCGACGGTGTGGAGCTCGTTCAGCCCCCGGTGGATCTTGGTCAGCAGCGACCCGGAGGCGGCCGGGACCACGACATGGTCGGGGGCCTTCCAGCCCAGCTGCTCGACGGTCTCGAACGCCATCGTCTTGGAGCCCTCGGAGTAGAACGGCCGCAGGTTGACGTTGACGAAACCCCAGCGACGGGTCTGGGCGATCTCCGAGCACAGCCGGTTGACCTGGTCGTAGTTGCCCTTGACCGCGACGACGGTGGCCCCGTAGACGGCGGTGGTCAGCACCTTGGCCGCCTCCAGGTCGGCCGGGATGAAGACGAAGGCGTTCAGCCCGACCCGGGCGGCGTGGGCCGCCACCGAGTTGGCCAGGTTGCCGGTCGAGGCGCAGGACACGGTTGTGAACCCCATCGCCCGGGCCGCGGTCAGCGCCACCGTGACCACCCGGTCCTTGAATGAGTGGGTCGGGTTGGCCATGTCGTTCTTCAGGTAGAGCGAGCCGATCCCGAGCTCGGCGGCCAGCCGGCCGGCCTTGATCAGCGGGGTGCAACCGGCGCCCAGGTCGACCCGGGCGGCGTCCCCGACGGGCAGCAGGTCGGCATACCGCCACAGCGTCCGGGGCCCGGCTCCGATGCGCTCCCGGCTGGTCGTCGCGGCGATGGCGGCGTAGTCGTAGACCGGCTCCAACGGGCCGAAGCAGAACTCGCACACATGGACCGGGCCGACCGGGTAGGTGCGCTTGCACTCCCGGCAGCGAAGCTCCTGGACGTCTGCCACCTGTCGCCCTCCTCTCGGTGGACCCTCAATGCTACCGTCCCCGGGTTGACCCCCCATGCTGGGGGATGCTCCACTTGTCACCTGAATGACCGACCCGGAGTACGGACCAGAGCAGATCGCCGAGCGGCTCCCCCGAGGTCTGGTAATCGCCTCGAACCGCGGCCCGGTCTCGTTCCAGCGCACCGAGGAGGGCATTGTCGCCCGCCGCGGCGCCGGGGGCCTGGTCACCGCCCTCACCCATGTGATGGGAGCGGCCGGGGGACTCTGGACGGCGGCGGCGATCACCCCCGGGGACCGGGAGGTCGCCCTGGCCAGCGGCGGGCCGATCGAGCTGGCCCTCGACGGGGCCAGCCTCAGCGTGCACTACCTCCCGTTCGAGCACACGGTCTACGACCGCTACTACAACCACATCTCCAACGGGGTGTTCTGGTTTGTCCAGCACGGCATGTGGAACCTGCCCCTGGAGCCGGAGTTCGACCGCACCACGGCGGCGGCCTGGGACGCCTACCGGTTGGTCAACCGGCGCTTCGCCGAGGCGCTGGCCGGCCGGGCCGGGCCACCGGTCGTCCTCCACGACTACCACCTGATGCTGACCGCCCCCCACCTGCGCCGGCTGGTGCCGGACGTGTTCATCTACCACTTCACCCACATCCCGTGGGCGCAGCCGGACTACTTCCGGGTACTGCCGGCCGAGTTCGCCTCCGAGACGCTGGAGGGGATGTTGAGCGCCGACCTGCTCGGTTTCCAGACCGCCCGCTGGGCGCGCAACTTCCTGTGGTGCTGCCACGAGCTGGTCGGGGCCGACGTCGACTTCGCCACCGGGACGGTGCGCCACCGGGACCGGACGACCCGGGTGCACCACTACCCGATCTCGGTCGACGTCGAGCCGCTCCGCCAGCTGGTCGAGTCGGACGAGGCGGCGGGCCATGTCGCCTGGCTGGAACGGATCCTGGAGGGCCGCAAGCTGGTGCTGCGCATCGACCGGCTGGAGCTGTCGAAGAACGTCGTGCGCGGCCTGCGGGCCTTCGAGCTACTGGTCACCGAGCACCCCGAGTGGCGGGG
>DAIQBQ010000307.1:0-3872 GCA_036781065.1 Actinomycetota bacterium | reverse complement strand
CTGCCATGAGGGAAGCATCGCGCCGCCCGCGGCGAGCTGCCCCGACCTTTGTCACCGTGTGCACGCCAGACGCGCAGGGGGAGCCGAAGGTCGGGCCACCCCGTGGTCGACCGATCTGCTCTAGTGGCGCCCGGCAACCCCGACAACACTGACGACACCCGGGAGGACGTGCGGTGCCCCTCGACCCACAGGTGCTCCCGCTCTCCCGGCTGGGCACCATCCATGGCTGCGGCCCCTGGGCTCTCGGGGATGTCGGCAACGCTCACCGCGCCCACGCTATCGCGCCCGCCCCGAACCATCGCGGGACGCGCCACTAGGAGCTCGGCGGTGGGCCTCCCGGGGACCGCTGCCCGAGCCCGGATGGCAGATCGATCGGGGTACCGGACGGGGGGCCGAGCGGGTTCGCCGTGGCCGCCCTCGCCCGCTGGTACCGGATCGAGAAGCCCCCAGCAGCCCCGAGCGCCGCTCCCGCGAGGGCGAGGAGGAACCACGCCGGCAAACCGCGGTGGGAGCTCGACAAGAGGCTCAGGACGGCGTTGACGATGCCAACGGCGAACAGCAGGATCCCGAGACAGCCGGCCAGCACCGGACCGACCGCCGCCCGGGTGCGCCCCGATCCCGTTGGCTGGTAGGCGACCTGCCGGCCGCCGCTGCTCCCGGTCCAGGCCGGCCCCTTGCCGGCCTGCGTGCCGGACAGGTCCTGGCCCATCCGGTTGAACATCGTGTCCATCATCGGGCCCCAGCGGCCCGGCGGCTCCTGCCCGGATGACTTGATGTCCACCCCGGGAGCCGGCCCGTTCCACTCCGCCCCCCAGCGGGAACCATCCCAGTAGCGCATCCCCGGACCACCGGTGGGATTGAGGTACCAGCCGGGAGCCGGGCCCCGCGCGGTCCCTGCCACCTTGTTCCTCCCATGACTAAGGAGTCATTTGATCGTTTCCGCCGACACTACTCCCGTTTGACGGTTACCGCTTGTCCCTCTAGCATGGCTGAGCTTTATGTCTACTCGCGCGGGTGAGTTGGTAGCACCCCCCGCCCCGGTGATGACTTCTTCTGAAGAGCGCGCCTGGTGGGTGGTCGACGCTGAGGGCCTGGTCCTCGGCCGGCTTGCCGCGCAGGTCGCCCACATCCTCCGGGGCAAGCACAAGCCCACCTTCGCCCCGCACCACGACGTCGGCGACTTTGTCGTGGTCATCAACGCCGCCAAGGTGCGGATGACTGCCAACAAGGTCGGTCAGAAGGTGTGGTACCGCCACTCCGGGTACCCCGGCGGCCTCCGCTCGGTCGGCTACGAGAAGCTGCTTGCCGAGCGTCCGGACATCGCTATCGAGAAGGCAGTGCGGGGCATGCTGCCGCACAACCGGCTCGGCCGGGCGCAGGCCCGCAAGCTCAAGGTCTACAAGGGCCCGGAGCACCCGCACGCCGCCCAGCGGCCCCAGCCGATGGCCATCCTCCGGGCAGGAGGGCCGAGCCGGGCTGGGAGTGAGCCAGGAGGTCGACATGGCAGTAGCTGAACTCTCCCGGGCCACCGGCCGCCGCAAGGAGGCCATCGCCCGTGTCCGCCTGCTCCCGGGCACCGGGGTCTTCGACATCAACAAGGGCCGGTCGCTGGAGGAGTACTTCCCGAACCTCGCCGTGCGCATGACGATCCTGGAGCCGTTCAAGGTCGTCGGCCGGGAGAAGGCTTACGACGTCCACGCCCTCCTGGAGGGCGGCGGCACCACCGGCCAGGCAGGCGCCATCCGCCACGGCATCGCCCGGGCGCTCGTCGACCTTGACCCGGAACTGCGCCCGTCGCTCAAGCGGGCAGGCATGCTGACCCGGGACGCCCGGGCCAAGGAGCGGCGCAAATATGGCCTCAAGAAGGCCCGCAAGGCTCCCCAGTACTCGAAGCGGTAGGCCCGGCCCCCAGCTCCACGTGCCTCGGCTCTTCGGCACCGATGGGGTCCGCGGGATCGCCAACCTCGAACTGACCCCCTCGATCGCGCTCGACCTCGGCCGGGCGGCGGCGACCGCCTTCCGCAGCCAGCACACCCGGCCGGCGGTGCTGATCGTGCGCGACACCAGGCGTTCCGGCGACCTGCTGGAGGCGGCGCTGTCGGCCGGGCTGATGTCGGCCGGCTCTGACGTGCTGGCCTGCGGTGTCCTCCCGACCCCGGCCGCCGCCTTCCTGGCCACCGACCTGCGCACCGACGCCGGGGCAGTCGTTTCCGCCTCGCACAACCCCGCCGACCACAACGGCATCAAGTTCTTCGGCCCGGACGGGTTCAAGCTGACCGACGACCAGGAAGCCCACATCGAGGCGCTGCTGACCGGGGAGGTGCCCCCGGCCGTCGTCGGGGCGGAGGTGGGCACGATCTCGGTGCTGCCCGACGCCGAGGACCGCTACGTCGCTCACGCCCTGCGCTCGCTGGGCGGCCGCCGGCTCGACGGCCTCAAGATCGTCGTCGACTGTGCCAACGGCGCCGCCTTCCGCACCAGCCCGCGGGCGCTGGCCGAGGCGGGGGCCGAGGTGATCGCTATCAACGACGTTCCCGACGGCATGAACATCAACGTCGGGTGCGGGTCGACCGACCTGCGCCCGGTCGCCGAGGCCGTGCTCGGCTACGGCGCCGACCTCGGCCTGGCCCACGACGGCGACGCCGACCGGGTGCTCGCCGTCGACGCCACCGGGGCGCTGGTCGACGGCGACGCGATCATCGCCATCCTCGCCTTGGAGCTCAAGGAAGCCAACCGGCTCCCGGGTGACCTGGTTGTCACGACGGTGATGGCCAACCTCGGCTTCCGGCTGGCGATGGCCGGTGCCGGCATCGGACTCGTCGAGACCGCGGTCGGCGACCGCTACGTCATCGAGGCGATGCGCCAGCGCGGCATCGGGATCGGTGGCGAGCAGTCCGGCCATGTGATCCTCGCCGACTGCTCGACCACCGGCGACGGGCTGATCACCGGGCTGCGGCTGGCCGGGAGGGTCATGGCAACGGGTCGCCGGCTGGCCGAGCTGGCGACCGTCGTCGAGCGCTACCCGCAGGGGCTCGTCAACGTCCCGGTCCGCAACCGTGAGGCGCTCCCCGGCGCGGAGGGGGTGTGGAAGGCGGTCGCAGCGGTGAAAGCGTCACTGGGCGAGCTCGGCCGGGTCCTGGTCCGTCCTTCGGGGACCGAGGCGGTGGTGCGCGTGATGGTCGAGGCCGGCGACCAGGCCACCGCTGACGAGGCCGCCGCCACCATCGTCGCCGCCGTGCTGGCCGGGCTCGGGGATCCCCGGTGATGGCGAACAGGGCTACAGTTGCCAGATATTCATCCGATACCTAAAGGGGAGAGGGGCGAAAGGGGGGGCCTAGCGCACAACCTCGCATCAAACGAACATCGTCCACGGCGGATTGGCGGGTAGCTTCACCAACAGCGCCTGGACTCGGCGGCTGAGGCTCGCAGTTGAGCGGCGGCCGACGAGTTGACGAGGAGAGGGATCTCGAAACATTCGGCGGGTGACCTCCGGCCGGCCACGGTCGTAACGGTACGGACAAACCCTGGGGGGTGATCCCCGGACAAAACCGCACCGGTGTGGCGCTCTCCGCGTGGACCGATCAATACCGTCCACCTTGGCGCGCCCAGGCATGCCCGACGAAGGGCCGGGTGCGCACCAGACAGAGGAGATGCCCGACCATGTGCGGGATTGTTGGCTATGTAGGGGGCAAGGCTGCCCTGCCGGTGCTGCTCGCCGGGCTGCAGTCGCTGGAGTACCGGGGCTACGACTCGGCGGGCGTCGCCCTGGCGTCCGTCCGAACAGGTGTCGGGGTGTCGAGCTGGCGCACCGCCAAGACCTGATGAGGGCCCCCGAAGCCGAGAATCGCGGCGCGGCGGCAGTCTTCGCCGGC
>DAIQBQ010000306.1:0-3874 GCA_036781065.1 Actinomycetota bacterium | reverse complement strand
GGGGTGAGGATGCCGGCGCGCTCCAGCGTCCGGGCGTGCGCCGCGGTCGACGCCAGGTCCTCCCGCCACAGCCGTTGGTCGTAGGGCAGCGAAACGGTGAACGCCCGGAGCGACTCGGCGGGCGGGCGGGCGAAGCGCCCGGCCCAGAGCGGTTGGTCCGCGGTCATGCCCCCGGCACGACCGCGCCCGGTCCCGCCGGGTCCGCCACGTGCGCCCGCGCCCAGCTCTTCGTCGGCAGGCCCCACAGCTTCACAAAGCCCTGTGCGGCGGTGTGCTCGAAGGCGTCACCCCGATCGTAGGTCGCCAGCGACAGGTCGTAGAGCGAGCCCGGTGACGACCGCCCGACCACCTGCGCCACCCCGGCCTCGAACTTCACCCGAACCCATCCGTTGACGTAGCGCTGGGTCGAGGCGTTGAACGCGTCCAGGGCCTCGCGCAGCGGCGAGAACCACTGCCCTTCGTACACCAGCTCGGCGTAGCGGATCTCCAGGCGGCGCTTGGAGCGCAGCACCTCCCGCTCGAGGGTCAGCTCCTCCAGATCGCTGTGCGCGGCGATCAGCACCGCCGCAGCGGGGACCTCGTAGACCTCCCGGGACTTGATGCCGACGACCCGGTCCTCGACCATGTCCAGCCGCCCGACCCCGTAGCTCCCGGCCAGCGCGTCCAGCCTGCGGATCACCTGTGCCGGGTGGAGCGTCTCGCCGTCCAGCCCGATCGGGACGCCGTTGGCGAAGGCAATTTCGACGTAGGCCGGCTCCGACGGGGCCTTCGCCGGCGAGACCGTCCGCTCCCAGACGTCCTCGGGCGCCTCGGTCATCGGGTTCTCGAGCGCCCCGCACTCGATCGCCCGCCCCCACAGGTTCTCGTCGATCGAGTACGGGGCCGCCGCCCCGGACTTGACCGGAAGGCCACGAGCCAGCCCGTAGGCCAGCGTCTGCTCCCGGTTCATCCCCCACTCCCGCACCGGGGCCAGGACCGTGAGGTCGGGAGCCAGCGCCCCGAGCGACACCTCGAACCGCACCTGATCGTTGCCCTTGCCGGTGCAGCCGTGGGCGACCGCGTCGGCGCCGAACCGGCGGGCCTGCTCGACCAGGTGCTTGCAGATGACCGGGCGGGACAGCGCCGAGACCAGCGGGTACTTGCCCTGGTACCTGGCGTTGGCGGCGAGCGCCGGGGCGAGGAAATCCACAGCGAACTCGTCGACCACATCGAGCACGACGGCGTCGACCGCGCCCGAGGCCAGCGCCCGCTCGCGCAGGCCCTCGGCATCGGTGCCCTGACCGACGTCGGCGGCGACACATACCACCTCTGCCCCCAGCGTCTCGCCCAGCCAGGCGACCGCAACTGTCGTGTCCAGCCCGCCCGAGTAGGCGAGCACCACCCGCTGACTCACCGTCCACCTCCGTTGTTCCGGCGCCGGCCTGACACCGTGCCCCGCTGCTTTTCCGACCTGGCGACCTGCCCCAACCCCGCCGTCTCCCGCAACCGCTCCTCGACCTGCCGGGCGGGAACCTGCTGGCGGCACACGACGAGGATGGTGTCGTCGCCCGCCACCGTCCCGGCGACGCCTTCGAGGCCAGCCCGGTCGATCGCCGAGGCCACCATGGCGGCGAAGCCGGGCGGAGTATGCACGACGACCAGGTTCCCGCTGCTCTCGAGGTCACCGACCGAGTCGGCCAGCAGCCGGCGCAGCGCATCCCCTCCGGGCCCGGGAAGCGAGCCGGGAGGCGCCCCGGCCAGGGCGTAGACGACCCGCCCGTTGCGCCGCAGCTTGACCGCGCCCATCTCGTCCAGGTCCCGGGAGACCGTTGCCTGCGTGGCCGGAAGCCCGGCTGCCGCCAGCAACCCGACCAGCTCGTGCTGGCTGCCGATGTCCCGGTCATCCAGCAGGCGGGCGATCGCCCGCCTGCGCTCCTGCTGCAAGCCCGGCCAGCGGGTCCCGGCATCGGTCCGGACGCTCACCGGGTACCGCCTGGCCCCGAAGGCAGCAGCGCCCACTCCAGCACCGCCTTCGCGGTGTGCAGCCGGTTCTCCGCCTGGTCCCACACCGCCGACGACGGCCCGTCGATCACCACCGCGTCGATCTCCTCGCCGCGGTGGGCGGGCAGGCAGTGCATGGCGATCGCCCCGGCCCCGGCCGCCGCCAGCCGGCGCTCGGTGAGGCCGTAACCACCGAGCGCATCCAGCCGGGCGTTGCGTTCCCGCTCCTGACCCATCGACACCCACACGTCGGTGTACAGCACGTGCGCGCCGCGGACCGCCTCGTCCGGGTCCTGGGTGACCGAGATCGCCGTACCGGCGGAGGCCGCGGACCCGATCTCGATCGCCCGGTCCAGTACCAGCGGGTTCGGCTCGAAGCCGGGGGGGCTGGCCACGGTGATCCGCCCGAGGCCGGCCTTTGCCCCGGCCAGCAGGAGCGAATGGCAGACGTTGTTGTTGCCGTCGCCCAGATAGCACAGCGCCACCCCCGCCAGGTGCGAGAACCGTTCGGTGATCGTCATCACGTCGGCGAGGGCCTGGCACGGGTGCTCGAAATCGGAGAGGGCGTTGATCACCGGGATCGATGCCGCCGCCGACAGCTCGGTCACCCGGTCCTGCCCGAAGGTGCGGATCACGACGGCGTCGAGGAACCGGGACAGCACCCTCGCCGTGTCGGCGACCGTCTCGCCCCGGCCGAGTTGCACCTCGTCGGCGCGGAGCATGACCGGGTGGGCACCCAGTTCCATCGCGGCAACCTGGAACGACACCCGGGTGCGGGTGGAGGGCTTCTCGAACAGCATGCCGACCGACCGCCCGGCCAGCGGGTGGCCGTGCTCGCGGCGCAGCTTCTTCAGCTCCAGCGCCCGGATGATCAGCTCGGACTGCTCTACCGGCGACAGGTCGTCGGATGACAGCAGGTGCCTCATGGCAGCCGCCCGATCACCTTGTCCAGGATGTCCACGGCCTCGTCGCACTCGTCCTCGCCCATGATCAGCGGCGGGCAGAAGCGCACCACCGCGGGGCCGACGTCGTTGACCAGCAGGCCCTCGGCGAGGGCCGCCAGGGCGACCTCCCGGGCGCGGTCGGCTCTGAGCTGCAGGGCGACCAGCAGGCCCCTGCCCCGCACCGACACCGCCAGCTCATGGCGGTCGACCAGCCGGCCCAGCGCCTGCTGCAGGTGCTCTCCAACCCGCCTCGCCCGGGCCACCAGCTGGTCCCGCTCGATGACCTGGAGGACGGCCAACGCTGCAGCGCACACCACCGGCCCGCCGCCTACGGTGGTTGCGTGGTCGCCGGGGCCGAAGGCGGTCGCCAGCTCGCCCCGGGCGACGCAGGCCCCGATCGGCAGCCCGTTGCCGAGCGCCTTCGCCACGCTGACGGCGTCGGGGACGGCCTCGGAACCCGAGGCCTGGAAGCCGAACCACTCCCCGGTGCGGCCGAGGCCCGTCTGCACCTCGTCCAGCACCATCGCCAGCCCGCGGGCGGTGCACAGCTGCCGCACCGCCGGCAGGTAACCGGGGCCGGGGACGATGACGCCGCCCTCACCCTGCACCGGCTCGAGCAGCACGCCGGACGTCACCGCGGTGACTGCCGCCCCCAGGGCGGGAGCGTCGTCGTAGGCGACGTGCACCATGCCCGGCGGGACCGGGGCGAACGGCTCCCACTTGGCCGGCTGGCCGGTCGCCGCCAGCGTCTGCATCGTGCGGCCGTGGAACGACCCCCAGGCGGCGATCGTGTCGGTCTTGAGGCCGGGACCGTGCTGCCGGGTCATCCAGCGCCGCACCAGCTTCAGGGCGCACTCGTTGGCTTCTGCCCCGGAGTTGGCGAAAAACACCCGCCCGTCGGCCCAGCCGAGCTTGTGGGTCAGGGCATCGGCCAGCTGCGCCATCGGCTC
>DAIQBQ010000305.1:0-3890 GCA_036781065.1 Actinomycetota bacterium | reverse complement strand
GAGCAGCCGCTCGTAGCCGGCCGCCCGCGCATCCCCCAGCTCCCGGGCGGCGGCGGCCGCCAGGCGCAGCGCCTCCTGGTTGTCCGGCTGTTCCGCCAGCACGGTCGTGCAGTGCGCCAGGGCGGCGCCGGCATCCCCCGCCCCAGCCAGCAGGCCGGCGAGGTGCAGCCGTACCGGAATGTCGTCAGGGTTTGCTGCGAGGGCGGTTTCCAGCGCTGCACGGACGCTGGGATCGAGGACCACGGCGCCATTCTACGGTCCGGCGCCACCGGGCGGAGTTTCCCCAAGTACCGGCGAACCACCCGCTTGGTAGCCTGAATGGGTGGCCGAGACCCAACGCCCGCCTGCGCCCAAACGACCTCGAAAGGCCCAGGCCAGCAGGACATCTGCCGCGGCCCGGTCAAAGAGCGACGCTGCCTCCAAAGACCCCGGGGACAGCGGGAGAACGGCACCGCGACAGGAAAGACCGAAGGCTGCCGCGCCCGGCGGCGGCCCCCCTGCCGACCCCAGGGCCGAGCCCGCCAAGGAGCCGCACGGCAAGGAGCCGCACGGCAAGGAGCCGCACGGCAAGGAGCCGCACAATGCCATGCCGACCGGGAAGGTCACCCGGTTCAGCCGGCTGGCCGCCACGTCGCTCAAGGGCTCGATGCGGCTGGCGATGCTCGGCCCCCGGTCGCTGATCGGGAAGGATTCGCCAAAGAAGCTGCTCGAAGACCTCCATCTCGCCACCGCCGAAGACCTGCTGGAAACGCTCGGCCGGTTGAAGGGGACGTCGATGAAGCTGGGCCAGCTGGCCTCGTTCATCGACGCCGGCGTCCTCCCGCCGGACGTGCGGGACCTCTACCAGGGCGTCCTGGGGTCATTGCGGGACGCCGCCCCACCGATGAAGCGGGAGCTCGTGACCGAGGTGTTCCGCCACGAGTTCGGCAAGGACCCGGGCGACATCTTCGCCCGCTTCTCCGAGGAACCGGTCGCCGCCGCAAGCCTCGGCCAGGTCCACCTGGCGTTGACGAAAGATGGACGGGAGGTGGCGGTGAAGGTGCAGTACCCAGGCATCGAGGACGCCATCCGCTCCGACCTGGCGGTCACCACCGCGGTCCGCCCCCTGCTGCCCCTGCTCGCCCCGGGCCTCGACGCTGGCGACGCCCTGGAGGAGATGCGCGCCCGGCTGCTCGAGGAGTGCGACTACCTGCTCGAGGCCGAGAACATGGACACCCTCGCCGACCGCTACGAGGGCCACCCGTTCGTCATCGTGCCGAGGTCGATCCCCGAGCTGTCGACCGAGCGGATCCTGACCATGGGCCGGGCCCGGGGCCGGCCGTTCGCCAAGGTGATGGAACTCGGCCAGGCGGAGAAGGACCGGGTCGGCGAGATGCTCTTCCGCTTCTACTACGGCTCCCTCTACCGGTACGGGTTCACCAGCGCCGACCCGCACCCGGGCAACTACTTCCTGATGGACGACGGCCGGATGGCGTTCTTCGACTTCGGGCTGGCGTGCAACCTGGACCCGCGCATGGTGCCCTTCCTGCAGGGGGCATTCATGGCGCTCCGGGACCAGGACGTGCAGGGCGTCTTCAAGAATGCCGTGGCGATGCGCTACGTCACCCGGCCCGACCAGATCGACCCGCGGCGGTTCTACGACTGGGTGCGGCTGGTGCTCGACCCGGTCTCCGAGGACCGGGAGTACACGTTCACCCGGGAGTTCATCGCCGAACGGACCGCCACAATGCTGGACCCGCGCAACCCGTGGTGGTCGTTCCTGCGCCAGCTCAACCTGCCCCGGTGGGGGATCCTCGTGTACCGCTTGGAGCTGGGGTTGTTCGCCGTGCTGGCCCAGCTGGGGGCTACCGCCAACTGGCACCGGATCGTGCTGGAGTTCTGGAACGTGGCCGAACCCTCAACCGAGCTGGGCCGGGCCGAAGCCGAATGGATGACGACGCACCCGAAGTAACCGGCAGGCCCGCGCCAGTGGGCCTCTTGTGCGGATCTCCGGCGGGTGTCAAGGGACTGCCGGATCCAGGTGGCACCCCTCGCTACGCTTTTGTGCGTAAAAACCGCCATATATCATCAGTTTTCACACACAAAAGATCCGGAAGGCGAAGTGGCTCGCCTGGCGGCGGCGCCTGCACGCCTTTCTGGGCAGTATGAGGATCGCTCGCTAACGCTGGCGCATCACCACTCGATGCCCCGCTGAGCCTTGATCCCCCTCTCGAACGGGTGCTTGATCGGGCGCATCTCGGTCACCAGGTCGGCGGCGTCGATCAGTGCCGCCGGGGCGTCCCGGCCGGTGACGATGACGTGCTGGAAGCCCGGCCGGTTGACCAGCACCTCGACCACCTCGGCGGTATCCACCCACCCGAACGAGAGCGGGTAGGTGAACTCGTCCAGCACCAGCAGGTCGTAGGTCTGGGCCTCGATATGCCGGCGCACCTCGGCCCACCCCTCACGGGCAAGGTCGGCGGACTCGTCCAGGTCCCGGGAGGTCCAGGTCCAGCCATCGCCCATCGCCTCCCAGACGATGGCCGGGCCAGCAGCCCCCAAGACCGAGGCCGCCGCCTGCTCCCCGATCTTCCACTTCCCGGACTTCAGGAACTGGTAGACGCCGACCCGGTAGCCGCGGGCCCAGGAGCGCAGCACCACCCCGAAGGCGGCCGTCGACTTGCCCTTCCCGTCCCCGGTGTTGACCAGGAGCAGCGGGCGGTCCCGCCGGGCGTGGTGGACCGGCTCGGACACCTCGGGGTGATCAGACGACAAAGTTCACGAGCCGTGGCGGTACCGCGATCACCCGCCGGGGCGAGGCGTGCTCCAGCGCCCGGACCACCTTCTCGCTGGACATGGCGACGATCTTCATCTCTTCCTCGTCAATCTCTGCCGAGACCAGGATCGTGTCCCGCACCTTGCCGTTGACCTGGACGACCATGGTCACCTGCTCGTCGGCCAGCAGCGCCGGGTCAAACGACGGCCAGTGCTCCTGGTGGATCGACCCGGTGTTGCCGTAGCAGTGCCACAGCTCCTCGGTGATGAATGGGGCGATCGGGGCCAGCAACTTGAGGAAGGTCTCGGCGGCCTGCCGGGGCACCGGGCCGCCGAGCTTGGAGAAGGCGTTGGTCAACTCCATCAGCCGGGCGATGGCGGTGTTGAAGCTGTAGGTCTCGAAGTCGTCGGAGACCGCCTTCACCGTCCGGGCCACCGCCCGCCCCAGCTGGGGGCCGACGGGTTCTGAAGCGACCGACCCCAGCACCCGCCACACCCGGGACAGGTAGTTGAACGCCACCCGGCCGATCTCCTCGACGCCGTCGGCCGGGAAGTCGTACGGGGCGCTCGGGGGTGAGCAGAACAGGATGAACAGCCGGGCGGAGTCGGCCCCGAACCGGTCGACCGCGGCGGACGCCTCGACGATGTTCCCCCGCGACTTCGACATCGCCTTGCCGCCCATCGAGATGCTGCCCTGGTTGAACAGCCGCAGGAACGGCTCCGGGAAGCTGACCAGCCCCATGTCCTGGAATGCCTTGGTGAAGAAGCGGGCGTAGATCAGGTGCATGACCGCGTGCTCGATGCCGCCCACGTACTGGTCGATCGGGCACCAGGCGGCGACCTTGGCCGGGTCGAAGGCCGCCTCGCCGTCGCCGGCGTCGCAGAAGCGCAGGAAGTACCACGACGAGTCGAAGAAGGTATCCATCGTGTCGGTCTCCCGGCGGCCGGCCCCCCCGCACCGCGGGCAGTCGACCTGCACCCAGGAGATGTTGTTGGCCAGCGGCCCGACCGCGTCGTCGGTCGGGGTGTAGTCGGCCTGGTCGGGCAGCAGCACCGGCAGGTCGCCGTAGGGCACCGGGACCTCGCCGCAGGCGTCGCAGTAGATGATCGGGATCGGCGTCCCCCAGTAGCGCTGG
>DAIQBQ010000304.1:0-3893 GCA_036781065.1 Actinomycetota bacterium | reverse complement strand
CTCGCGCCGGGGAGCCCGCTGCGTTTCCCGGGCCCCGCGGCGGGCCGGTCCTGCATGAGCTGCGGCGGGGCCTGTCCATTGACCCGCTCCGGCGCCCGGCCTCGGCTCCCGACCTGATCGAGGGGGTCCGCGCGGCGGCGCAGCTCCCGCCGGGCGGTTCACCGGGGGGCAGCACCCACCGCCGCAGCGGAAAGACCCGAGCTGCCCGGCTGGCGCTGGCGCTGGCCCCCCCGGCAGTGGCGGCGCTGGTCACACTGCTGGCATTCCACCCGCTGGGCATATTCCAGCACGCCGCGGCCAGCCCGCCGAGCACCCCTGCAGGCGCCTCCGGCACCCAGCAGCCACCGCTGCTGTTGATCGGCTCGGGCCCGGCGAGCTGCCCTCGCGGCTATGTCTGCGTGTGGGAGCGTCCGGACTACGAGGGCCGGGGCGTCGCCATCTTCGGCACGGAGCGGGATTGGAACGCGTTCCCCTCCGACGACGGCTTTATCCTCGATCAGGTCCAATCCGCCTTCAACAACGGCTACCCCGACCGGCTGCCGGACGTCGCGTTCTACCCGTCCGAGCTCTACGGTGGCTCCCCGGTGATCGTCCTGAACGGAGTCCGCCTGCCTGATCTGGGCTCGCGGGGGCACAGCTTCCGGTCCAACCGCTGGTTCTGACCGGGCTCAGCTTTCCGCGCTTTTAGCCAGCGGGTTAGAGACCGTCCAGCCAGCGGGCGACCACCGGCGCGAGCCCGGCCAGCACCGCGGGCGGAGCCAGTGCTTTCCCCTCAGGGGCGTCCTTGGCCCGGACCTGCAGCGAGTGGTCGCCGCCGTCGACGACGTGCAGCGTCGCCGGGCCCCCCAACTCGGGCAGGTGGCGGCGGAGCAGGTCGAGGGTGCAGAAGGTGTCGCGGGATCCCTGGAGGAAGAGGCAGGGAACCTGGATCGACGGCCAGTGCGCCACCCGGATGGCCTCCGGCCTGCCCGGCGGGTGCAGCGGGTAACCGTAGAACACCAGCCCGGCGACCTCCATCCCGTCGGCCACCGCCAGCGAGGCCACCCGGCCGCCGTACGACTTACCGCCGGCGGCCCACCGCCCGTCACCCAGTTGGCGCCGGGCATCGTCCAACGCCGCCCGGTAGCCCGGCACCGAGTTGCGGGCAAGCGGGGAGGCCCGACCCGCCTCCCGGTAGGCCATGTTGAACCGGACCACGGTGTGGCCCCCGGCGGCAACCCCCTTCGCCAGGGCGGCCAGCGCCGCCCCGGCGAGGTCGCCACCGGCGCCGTGGGTCAGCAGCAGTGCGACCGCGGCCGCCGCCCCCGGCGCCGCCTGATCGACCACTGCCGACACCTGCCCGTCCGGCGCCGGTGGGCCGGCGGCCAGCCTCAGCGCTGGCACGACGGGCAGAAGTGGGCGTAGCGGTTCGTGAACCGGGCGTGGGCGATCGTGCCCCCGCAGCGCAGGCACGGCTCCCCGGTCCGCCGGTAGACCTTCAGGTACGGCGCGTGGTCACCTGCCTCCCCGTAGAGGTCGCGGTACTGGGCGTCCTCGGCTGAGGTTCCCCGGTGGGCGATCGCCGGCTCCAGGACCCGGGGGATCGCCCCGGCGAGACGGGCGACCGCCGCCCGGGACAGCGTGTCACAGGTCCGGAACGGGTGCGCCCGGGCGACGAAGGCGATCTCGTCGGAATAGATGTTGCCCAGCCCGGCGATGACCCGCTGATCCATCAGCGCCGACTTGAGCCGCGTGGTGTGCCCCGCCAGCCGCTCCCCCAGCCGGGCCGGGGTCAGCCGGCCGTCACGGGCGTCGGGGCCAAGGCCGGCCAGGGCCTCGACGGACCCGTCACTGCGTTTGCCCGAGAGCCACAGGTGCCCGAAGGTCCGCGGATCCACGTAACGGAGCTGACCCCCGTCGTCGAGGTCGATGACGACATGGGTATGCCGGGTGACCGGCGCGCCGGGCGGGCTGACCAGCAGCTGGCCCGACATACCCAGGTGCACAATCAATGCCAGGTCGTCCCCGAGGTGCAGGACCAGGTGCTTGCCGTGCCGGCCCAGCGCAACGATCGTGGTGCCACCCAGCACGTCCTCCAGCTCCCGGCGGTCGGTGTGCGGGCGGATCACCCGCATCGCGTTGGGGGTGCCGGCCACCGCCACCGAGCGGATCGTCGCCCCGGTTACCTCCTTCTCCAGGTCCCCCCGGATGACCTCGACCTCGGGGAGCTCGGGCATGCGCTCGCTTCAGGCCTGGGCCGAGGCCTGGTCCTCGTCGGGATCGGCAGGCGCCTCACCGGCGGCGCCGGCGCTGAGCTGCAGGCTGTTCAGGGCCTCCTGGGCGGCCGCCTGCTCGGCCTCTTTCTTGGAGCGGCCCTGACCGACGCCGCGCAGCTCCCCGTGGAGGTAGACCTTGGCCTCGAACCGCTTGTCGTGGTCGGGGCCGGTCGAGGTGATCTTGTACTCGGGGACACGTCCCCAACTCCGGGCGGCCCGCTCCTGGAGGCTCGTCTTGAAGTCCCGGACCAGGCCCTGCTCGACGTGATTGCGGATGTAGCCACCGACCAGCTCGACGATCATCCGGCGGGTCCCCTCCAGGCCCTGGTCGACGTACACCGCCCCGATCAGCGCCTCCAGGGCGTCGGCGAGGATCGACGACTTCTCGCGGCCTGCCGACAGCTCCTCACCTCGGCCGAGGTGGAGATGCTGGCCCAGGCCGAGGCTGCGGGCGACGTCGGCCAGGACACCCATGTTGACGGTGGCCGCCCGTAGCTTGGCCATTTCCCCTTCGGGGAGATGTGGGAACTCGGAGAAGATCAGGTCGGTGACGACCAAGCCGAGCACCGAGTCGCCCAGGAACTCCAGGCGTTCGTTGTTGGTCACGCCTCCGTGCTCGAAGGCGTACGACCGGTGCGTCAGCGAGTCGCGGAGGAGGCCGGGGTTCTTGAATTCGACGCGGAGCCTGCGCTCCAGGGCAGTTGCGCCGGGACGGTTATCAGCCGAGGGCTCGGTCGGGCTCTCCAACTACTCGATCTCGAGAACCTCGCGGCCGGCGTAGTACCCGCACTTCCCGCACACTCGGTGCGGCATTTTCGGTGCGTGGCACTGGGGGCAGGTGGAATTGCCGGGCGCCTCCAGCTTCCAGGTGGCGCGCCGGTGCCGGGTGGTGGACCGGGACTTCTTGCGTTTGGGCAGCGGCATGCTCTGGGCTCCTCTTCCTCCGGACGGTCAGATCTAGTGTTGCGCGGGCTTGTCGAGGTCGGCAAACACCGCCTTCAGCGGCGCCCACCGGAGATCCTCCGGGGTCTGGGTATGACCGCAGTCGGTGGTGTTCAGGTCTCCCCCGCAGGTGGAGCAGAGCCCGCGGCACGCCTCGTCGTGAAGGGGGACCGGCGGGATGGCGAGCACGATCACGTCGCGCACCATTGGTTCCAGGTCGATCTGGTCCCCGGCCAGGAGATACCCGTCACCGTCATCACTCCCGTCCGCTGCCCTCGAGAACGTCTCGTTGACTGGCTGGTCGAAGCTGCGATCGTACCCGATGAGGCACCGTGAGCAGGACAGGTGCATCGTGCCCGACACCGACCCCGACACGACCACGCCCTCGGTGACGCTGTCCATGGTCAGGTCGAGCCGGACCACGGCATCGTCATCGACCCATCCCACAGCGGTGCGCAGACCGGGGACGGCGACCCCCCGGTGGATCTGCTTGCTCCTTCCGGGACGGCCGATCAGATCCGATGCGTCGACGACCAAGCCAGACATGTTGATCACAACCTCCCGGCAATGATACCAACTGGGTTTTCCTGGGTTATCGGTGGCCACTTGGGGGGCCGCCGGTGGCCGCGGTTACCGGCGGCGGGTGCGCGCCCGCGGGTCCTGGCCGCGGACCATGTCCGCAACCTGGGGCCCGGC
>DAIQBQ010000303.1:0-3911 GCA_036781065.1 Actinomycetota bacterium | reverse complement strand
TCCCGCCGCTGACCGAGGTCAGGACTGTGATCCCGCCGCCGGTCCGAGCGGGCTGCCCGCGTCCGCGCTGGTGGATCAGGCGGGGGAGCGTGGCGAGGAAACACAGGCCGCGCGCAGACCCTGCCACAGTCAGCACCGTCTCAATCGGCACGGCGTTGCCGTGCCCGGCCAGGTAGGCGGAGACCCCAAGTCGCCGGAGATGAGTTGTTGAGCTTATCGGACCCAGCGAAGGCGAAAGCACCCGGGATGAGCACCACGGTCGCCAAGCCGCAGACCTGCCGGCGCGCGGGTTCGGCGGGCAACTCGCATCCTGGGGATCGCGGAACTTTGCGATGCCTCCTTCCGTCTCAGTTAGTTAGCGGATCAAACTCCTGCATCCGTAGCGAGGAATCGTGGGCGGCTCTTTCGCTGGAAAGGTCCACTGCTGGAGTAGTCCTAATGGTCAAGGGCATAAATTGCTAGTTTAAGTTGGTTGAGCTGGATGCCGATAGAGAGGTACATGGGCTTCATCTCAATAAGCTCGGCCGGGGCGCACTAATCTGGAAGGCACGCAGATGACATGATCACCAACGCCTTTCGGCAGGGTCAGCAAGATCCAAGCTGGCGCCGCGCTTCTAGCAGCAGTCGTATCAGCGGCGCCTGTGCTGGTCAAGACAGCGCCAGTTGGGGCGGTTACGGACGCAAGCTGCGCAGCCAGTGCGGACCCATACGCCCTCTCCGCTGACACGCTTATGGCCTGCGGCTTCGCTACGTTCCCGCTTCAGTCTGCGGTTACTTCGCCCAGTGGGTCAACGGACTACACCTACATGATCTACGGGTACAAGACGGTGTATCACGTCGCTCCCGCCTCCCTTAACCCAACTTCCGCCTCGGCCGCCATGCTGGCGAGCCTGGGCATTCCCGAGCGTCCGACGGACACCGTTGGCGCCGCGCTCTGGGACAGCATCTACGGGCACCCCCTGCACTTCGCGGTTCCACCCCCGACAATCGTCGCTGACACCGGCGTCTCGTCTGGCAACAAGCAGAGCAGCAACTGGTCTGGGTACGAGGAGAATAGCGGTACGTATACGTATGCGCTCTCCGGCTGGGTTGAGCCGACCGATGGCTACACCAGCTGCAACCCGAACTCGGCCGTGTTCTGGGTGGGCACGGGAGGTGACGGAAACTCGCATCTCCACCAGGCCGGTACGGGCCAGAACACCCCCGGGCTCGCTCAAGACCAAGCCTGGAGCGAGTTGCTTCCCGAGCAAGCCTCTCTCATCCCGCAAGCCTTGTACACGGCGCCAGGCGACCAGTTCGATTCGATCATCCACGACCACACCAACAACAACACGACGGACGTGTGGATGGAGGACATCACCACCGGTCAAGTGGTCTCCTTCACGTCCAACGTGAGCGGCTTCGGGACCGGGACGGCTGAGCAGATCGCCGAGCGACCAACCGTCAACGGCTCGCTACCCGGCTTCACCAACTTCCAGAGCATCAACTTCGACGGCAACTACGTCGACAGTGGCTACATCCATAACTACACCCGTTCGACATTCACCATGTGGAATGGCTCTGACCAGTTGACCGGCCTAACCGGACTGAGTGGTCCGTATGACGCCTTCACCGACACCCACATCCGCTGCGGGTGAAAAGCGGTGGGGACCCGAATCGCCCGTTCTCCTCGAAGGTGGTGACGCCATGACTGGTAGTTCAGTAACTCTGCTGCATCGGAGGGGCGTCTTGATCGGCGCCGCGGCTCTGTTGGGTTGTCTCTTGGTGGCCGCGGTCCTGCTGATTCGCGCCGACCGGGGTCCGCGCCTGTCGGAAGCGACCCAAGTCCACACCGGAGCGACGGGACCGACTGCCTTGGTACCCAACGTCGTCGGCGATACCCAAGCAGAGGCACAGCAATTGTTGTTGAACTCTGGCTATTTGGTGCAAGTCGACCCAATCGCTAGAGGTTCGGTCCCAGACACAGTGCTCAACGAGTCCCCCAGTGCCGGTTCGCGTCTCGCGCTCGGCACCAAGGTGGTCCTGGAGGTGACAGCGCCGATCACTAAGGGCCCCTGACCGGAGATGAAGGCGGACGCCCGCTCCGCAAGGATTTCCTTTGCGAACGATGCTTCACGGCTCGTTCCTACGCTCGGGGGGACCCCCGGTTTCGGAACCTCCCTTTGGGAACGCTCCCAGCGCTGCAATGAGCAAAGGAGTTGCGAATGCAGAGCCTCTTGGCGGCCTTGTCCGGGTTAAGGCTGTTTGCGGCTGAAGGCCCGTGGCGAACGCGGCGTACGCAGCCGCCTCGTCGTCATTGAGGAACTGAACCGGCACGGCAGTCCAACATCTCCCGCTCGGCGGGGGCACCTCTGCCCAACCGGTGGGCCCCAAGCCCACCGGTGACTTTCCGTTCCCGATGCTATTCCGTACATGCTGGCGTTACTTCCCCTGCCATCATTGCCAGAGGGACGAGCATTGATCTCGTGCTGTCCCCCCCCCGGGGGGGCAGGTCTGCACCACCGTTCCGGCTCGGTTGGCCGACTGGAATACGCTCGCCCTAACTACAAGGAGCGCCGAACGAGGCGCCGGCGATGTTCCCCGCGGGCGAAGCGGGGGCTGCCGGTGAAGCACTGGCCGGGGCACGCGACGCCGGCGGCGCGCCGGCGCTCCCGGTGCTGGGGGTCGGCGCCGCGTTGACGCTTTGGATGCCGTATGGCGGCAGGGGCGACCCGTCCTGTAGTGCGGACAGCAGTGCGGTTGCCTGCTGGGTGTTTTCGATCACGTAATCGACCCCGCCGATCACCTGGCCGGTCGACTGCACCGGCAGCACCCGGAAGTCGATGTCGGAGCTGTTGAAGCTGTGGTAATGCAGGGCCAGGTCGAGCATGGTGGTCAACCCGAGCCCGGAGTCATGGGTGAGCGAGCCCAGGCCGAGCTTGATCAGGTCCACCACCTTCACCGGGTTCAACAAGGTGCCTGGCGTCAGGACCTTGTCCATCATCAGCGTGACGAAGAGCCGCTGGCGGGCGATGCGGCCAAAGTCGCTGTCGGTGTCCCGGTCACGGACGAAAGCCAGGGCCTGGGCGCCCGTGAGCGTGTCGCAGCCCTTCGGCTGGTCAAGGCCAGAGTTCGGGTCGTTGATGGGCCGGTTGAAGTACACGTCGACGCCGCCGAGGGCATCGTCGATCTCACCGAAGCTGGTGAAATTGACCTCGATGAAATGCTGGATTGGGAGGCCGGTCAGCGACGTCACCTCCGCCACCATTGGATTCGGCCCGTTGTTGAAGTACCCGTTGATCTTCCCGTAGCCCCCGCCGGCCGCCGGTACGCGCAGGTCCCGCGGGATCGAGATGACGACGGCCTTGCCGGTACCTGGCTCGAGGTGAACCAGGGCGATCGAGTCGGCCCGCTCCCCGCTGTTCAGATCGATGTTCCCCGGGTCAAGCTTCTGGGCTTCAGCCGGGCTCAGCCCCACCCGGGTGTCGGAGGCCAGCACCAGCAGGTTGGTCCCCGAGGCGCCGGCCGGCGCCGGAGTGCAGGCCGAACAGGCCACCGCTTGCTGGGTGACCCGCCGGTTGGCGTAGACGAACAGCGCCACCCCGGCCACAACGCCCACGATGACCAGCACCACAACGAGCGCCAGGATGCGGCGGCCCCAGTGGCGGGTCGGGCGCCGCGGCAGCGGGGGCGGCTCGGAGGGGACCCAGGATGGCCCGGGCGCATCTCCGGCACCGGGCGGGGAGCGACGATTCACGCAGCGATCATGCCCCACGGCGGGGGCCGGCACAACGAATCAGCCAGGGTGGGCTCGGCCTCCCACAGCCCGCCCTAATCTGACCTGAAAGCTCGCCGCTGCCTGGGGCCGCGGCGCGGGCAACTGTCCTGATTTCAGGCGGATTCTGCACGGAAAACAGGACAGCCGCGCGGCC
>DAIQBQ010000302.1:0-3930 GCA_036781065.1 Actinomycetota bacterium | reverse complement strand
GCGGCGGCCAGCAGGGCGACACACGCCAACACTCCGAGCCGTCTCAGCATTTCAGAGTCCTCCATTTTCGGTGGCGGGGCCGGCAATCCGCCCCCTGCCGATTGGATACCTGCGGTGAGGGCAGACGGGTCACCCCCCCGGCGGCAGCGGGCGGTTGTGCAGCGTGACCAACGTGTGGGCGCCGTCCGGGCCCTCGATGTCGATCATGCGGGCGGTGAACGGCGACGGCGGGTCGAAGAGGATCTTCCAGGGGTGAACGATGACGTGGCGGTGGGTGCCCCCGGGCCCGCCGCCGGCCGCGACGACGATGGCGTCGTCACCCTCGCTGTAGCTGAGCTCGGCCAGGGCGACCTCGACCGCACCGGTCTCGCTGCCGGCCGAACCCACCACTGCGATGCTGACCGGGTTGCCCTGCTCCGCCTCGGCGATGATGGCAAGGAATCCGGGCCACTCCTGGCGGACCGGCTGCCGGCTCGCCTGCTCGGGCATGGGGCGCTCCTTTCGGGCTGGTCGCCCCCGCGCCCAGTGGGCGCCCAGGGGCGGCAGGGTCTCACCCTACCGCCCCTGGCCTTGAAGCTACAGATTGTGGAGTTTTTTCGCCGAAGCCGGAAAAGACTCCACAATTCTGCGCTTAAGTTGCGCCGCGTAACAATCCGCGTTTAGTCCTGGGCGAGGGCGCTCAGCAGCGGCATCCGAGCGGCACGGCGGGCCGGCCGGATGGCGGCGAGCATGCCGGCGGTCGCCCCCAGGGCGAGGATCACGGCCAGCTGCCCGGCAGGGATCGCCAGGGCGGCCAGCCCGGAGGCGTTGCCCGACGCCTCGGCCAGGGCGGCCCCGAGCACTACCCCCAGGACGATGCCGCCGGTGGCACCGAACAGCGACACGATCACCGACTCGAGCCGGATCATCGAGCGTAGCTGCGACCGGGTCTGGCCAATGGCCCGGAGCAGGCCGATCTCCCGGGTCCGCTCGTGGACTGCCAACGACAGCGTGTTGGCGATGCCCAGCACGGCGATGATCACGGCGAGGGCGAGCAGCACGTAGACGATGCCGAGCGCGATGTTCAGCGCCGAGCCGGCCGAGGCGAGGAACGCCGCCCGGTCGTCGACCGCCGGCCTCCCGTAGCCGGCGGCGGCCTGCCGGGTGGCGGCGAGCTCGGCGGCCGGGTTTGACCCGGGCGGCAGCTTCACGAAGATCTCGGCATCGAGGTACTGCAGGCTGTGCGGCGCCCAGGCCGAGACTGGGAGCACATAGTCGCCGACCAGCGCCGCCGAGGAGTAGACGGCAGCGACGGTGAACACCTGGGCTGTCCCGTCGGGCAGGGTGACGGCGACCCTGCTGCCCAGCCGCCAGTGGTGTGTGCTGGCCGCCGTTTTGGAGACTGCGAGCTCCGTGCCGGCGAGGTTCGAGACCGACCCGGCGGCGGGCTGCAGGTTGAGCACGGCGCCCACCGTCGACGGGTCGACGATACTGACCGGCTGCGCCACACCGGCGATGAGTGCCTGGCCGCTGCCGAGCCCCGAGACCGTCCCGATGCCCGGGAGCGCAGCCAGCGCCGAGGCCAGGCCGGGGCTGATCCCCGACGCCGGGCCGAAGCCGCCCCCGGTGACTGCCAGGTCGCCCCTGAACGCGTCGGTGACGCCGATGGTCTCGGCCCGCTTCAGCGAGGCGGCGTAGACGGTGAACAGGCTGACCACTGCCACGCCGACCATCAGGGCGGTCGCCGCGGCGGCGGTGCGCCGCGGGTTGCGCCCGGCGTTATCGCGGGCGAGGGCGCCGGCCAGCCCGCGGGTGGCCCGGAGGCCGGACCCGAGGAGTCCGGTCACCGCCTTGGCGACGGCGGGCCCCAGGGCGACCGTGCCCACCGTGCACAGCACCGCCCCCAGGCCGACCAGGCGGAGCCCGGCGCCGGTGCCGTGGCGGCCGGCAAAAAGCAGGGCCAGGCCGGCGACGGTGGCGGCTGCACCCACGCCGGTGCGGACCGGCGACGGCGCGGGTGCCTCGGTGGCGGCCTGGCCCAGCGCGGCCAGCGGCGGGACCCGGGCGGCGCTCAGGGCCGGGATGAGCCCGGCGGCGACGGTCAGCACGGTGCCGGCCGCCAGGCTGACGGTCACGGTGGTCGCCGACACCACCAGGCCCCCGGCGGGAAGGGCGAATCCGGCGGCGTCGAAGACCCCCTTCAGCCCTCCGGCGATCGCCACCCCGGCACCGAGCCCGAGGACCGAGGCACCGAGCCCGAGGGCGAGCGTCTCGGTCAGCACCCCGGTCAGCAGTTGGCGGCGGGTCGCCCCGAGTGTCCGGATCAGCGCCGCCTCGCGGGTGCGCTGGGCCATCAGGATCGAGAACGTGTTGGCGATCGAGAAACCGGCCACCAGCAGGGCGATGCCGGCGAAAGCGATCAGCACTGCCCGCAGCGTGGCCAGGAACGAGCTGGTCAGGTCCGTGATGTTCTGCCGGGTCACCACGGCCCCGGTCAGCGCCTGCAGTGCCGGCGGGCCGCTCGGGAGCACGTTTGCGATCCGGGCGGCGAGCACGCCCTGGGAGACGCCGGGCTCGGCTCTGATCAGCACGCTGGAGACGAACCCCGGGCGGCCGGTGAGGTAGCGCTCGGCCCCGGACAGGCTGAATCCGGCGTAGGTGGCAGTGCCCAGGCCGTCGGCGTTGCCGAAGCGGGCGATGCCCACGATGCGCAGCTGCACCGCATCGGGGGTTTCCACGGTGACCTGCTGGCCCAGGTGGAGGTGGCCGCTGATCGCCGCACCGCGGTTGACGACAACCTCGTCCGCCGCGGCCGGTGCCCGCCCGGACACGATCCGGTACGGGTTGAGGGCGGCGTCGGCGACCCAGTTGCCGGCCATCCGGGGCGGCCCGATGCCCCCGATCGCCTTGCCGCCGGCCCCGATGATCTGGCCCGACCCGGTGATCGACGGCTGGGCGTCGGCGACGCCGGGGACGGCGGCAATCGTTGCCACCAGCGACTCCGGTATCAGCGGCCGGGCGGCGTCGATGCCGGTCCCGACCGAGGTCGCCGCCCGGACGACGACGTCGGTGCCGGCGGTGGCCGTGGTGAACAGCTGGGTGAAGTTGGTGCTGAGCGTGTCGCCCAGGGCGAGCGCCCCGGCGAGGAAGCCGACCCCGAGCACGACGGCCGCCAGCATGCCGACCAGCCGGCGCTTGTGGGCCCAAAGGTTCTTGACGATGACGGTGAACATGGCGTTGGCCTCCTGGTCGAAGCGGGGTCGAGCGTGTGAGCGCTCCGGGCGGCGTCAGTTGCCGAGCTGCTTCAGGCGGTCCAGGACACTGTCCTCGGTCGGCTCCGGGAGTTCCCCGACGACCTGGCCGTCGGACAGGAAGACCACCTTGTCGGCGTAGGCGGCCGCCCGGGCGTCGTGGGTGACCATGACGATGGTCTGGCCGAGCTGGTCGACCGCGGTGCGCAGGAACCCGAGCAGCTCCGCGCCGGACCGGGAGTCGAGGTTGCCGGTCGGCTCGTCGGCGAACACGATCTCCGGGCGGGAGACCAGCGTCCGGGCGACGGCAACCCGCTGCTGCTGGCCCCCGGACAGCTCGGAAGGCCGGTGGTGCAGCCGGTCGTTCAACCGCACCTGGGTGACGACCTGGTCGAGCCAGGCCGGATCCGGCCGCTGCCCGGCCAGCCGCAGCGGCAGGAGGATGTTCTCCTTTGCCGTCAGCGCAGGCAGCAGGTTGAACGACTGGAAGATGAAGCCGAGCCGGCTGCGCCGCAGCAGCGTCAGCTCGGTGTCGCTCAGCGGGCCGAGCTCGACCTCGCCCAGGTAGACCTGGCCGGAGCTCAGCCGGTCGAGCCCGGCCAGGCAGTGCATCAGGGTGGACTTGCCGGACCCGGACGGGCCCATGATCGCGCTGAACCGGGCGCGGGGGATCTCGACGTCCAGCCCGTCCAGGGCGCGC
>DAIQBQ010000301.1:0-3930 GCA_036781065.1 Actinomycetota bacterium | reverse complement strand
CCGCCGGTCGCTGCCCGCAGACGTCACCCGGCTCAAGCTGGCTCGGCCACCGAAGCTGCTGGAGGATGAGCTGGCCCGCCACTTCGGCAACTCGGCACCAGCCGCAGACGGAACCGCCGCAAACAGCCGGTAAATGGAAACGAGTTCCCGGGCGGTCAACCCGGGAACTCGTGTTCTGTTTTCTCAGGATCTGCTGACCGGATCGGGGCAATCCTGCCCGATTTCGTCGGCCTACTTGGCGACCTTCTTGGCGGTAACCTTTGCCGCCTTGGCCTTGGCTGCCGGCCGTGCTGGCGCCTTTGCCTTCCCGGTGGCCTTCCCGGACACCTTCCCGGCGGGCTTGGCCGCGGGCTTCGCCGCAGCCTTTGCCGCTGGCCTGGCGGTCCTCTTCGGGGCAGCCTTGGCCTTCGCGGCCGCCCTGACCGGGGCAGCCTTGGCCTTGGCCGGTGACGCCTTGGCCTTGGCCGCCCTCACTGCTTTTGCAGCGGGCTTCGGCGGGGCCTTGGCCTTCGCCGCCGGCTTCGCTTTCGTCGCCACTTTCGCCGGTGCCTTCGCGGCCGCCTTCGCCTTGGCCTTGATCGGAGCGGTCGCCTTCACGGCCTTCGTGGCAGGCCTGGCGGCAGCCTTCTTCGGCGCAGCCTTGACCGCGGCTACGGCCCGGGCAGGAGCAGGCTTGGGGTCCTCCGCGGGCTTGGCCCCCTTACGGGAAGGCCTCTTCGTTGCGGCCCCATCGGCCGCTGGCGCCTTTTTCGTCGTGGGCATGCCCGTTTCTCCTTTCCCCCTTGGGATCCGGACGGGCACCGCGGCGAAGGGGCGCGCTACGATGCCAGCTTCTTCAACTTGCGGCGCTCGCGTTCAGAGGTGCCTCCCCAGATCCCGAACTGCTCCCGGTTGGCCAGGGCGTAGCGGAGGCATTGCGCCCGCACGTGGCACTGGTTGCAGACCGCGCGGGCAGCCCGCGACGATCCCCCTCGTTCCGGAAAGAAGATCTCTGGATCGACCTCGAGACAGCGTGCAAGCGCCTGCCAGGACAAGGTTTGCCGCATTGCAGTCATGGCTCCGGCTCGTGTAATTACGGTTCCGTAATTCTAAGCAGGGTATTTAGCCCCGCGTCAAGTCGAGAGGCGAAAAAGTTTGGAAATGTGCTGCGTCCCGCCCAGTTGCGCCAGGCTCAGGGAACGGCGGCCATGACAGCATCGAGCGCGTCGCGAAGCTCGCTGGGATCGGCGAGCGGTTTCACGATCACCGCTGCCGCTCCCGCCTGGCGGCAAAGCCAGCGGTCATGCGGCCGGTCGCACAGCATCACCAGCTGGAATGGCTTGATCCCGGGCAGGTCGCGCAGCTGCTTTGCCAGGGCGAAACCACCGAAGTCGCCCACCTGCAACTCCAGGACGGCGACCTCCGGCGGGTAGCGCAGCGCCTCGGCCATTGCCGACTGGGCACTGGTGGCGTAGGTGACCTCGTAGTGATCGGGGGGCAGCGCCCTGCCCGCCTGCCGCACCCGATCGTCCTCGGAGACGATGAGGACGATCGGCCGGTCAGGACGCGGCATAGCTGGTGACAGGGGTCGCACGCATGGGCACACTATAAAGGGGGCTGGGGCGGCCTTCGGCAGGTCCCCGGCCGTGGCGCAGCACCCGGCGTGACGCCCGAGGGACACCCCGCGTGACGCCCATCGCAGTGCCCTCTACACTGCACGGGTTCCAGACGGGCCGTTAGCTCAACTGGTAGAGCAGGGGCCTCTTAAGCCCAAGGTTCCGGGACCGAAGCCCGGGCGGCCCACCACTCGCACCCCCCTCGGACCGAGGGGAGGGTGTAGCCAGTCATCCCCACGTGAGGTGCCCACCCATTCGGGGGGTGGCAATTTGGCCCTGGCTAGCCATTCGGCTGCCCTTCCAAACCGCCGAGAGTTATCGGTATCTGTTGTTCCGCCGCGTCACGGTAGGGGGCGAGCAGGGGATGCAAGCGATCGCGATCCTGAGCGACGTCGAGCTCGGCGCGTTCGTGGCCCTGGCCCTGGTCTCCGTCTACGAGTGGCACCGGCGGCGGGGTGAGGCCGCCGCCTGGGTGGCCGCCGCCTTCGGGGCCGTCGGGATCGTGGGGATCGCCGCCAGGTTCATCCCGGTAAACGCCAACGGGATCCCGGAGTGGACGTGGGCGCTCAAGCTCCTGCTGGCGACCCTGCTGCTGTTCCCCTACTTCCTGTTCAGGTTCCTGGCGTCGCTGAGGGCGCCCAGGCCCTGGATGGCCCACCTGGCGCCGTCGGTGACCGGGCTGGTCGTCGGGGTGACGGTCGCGCTCCCCTACCTGCCCACCTCGTCGGACCGGCCAGCCTGGTTCCAGCTCTACGTCCTTTCCCTGGTCGCCCAGTGGGCGTTCCTCTCGGTGGCAGTCGCCGTCGGGCTGTGGCGGGCCGGTTCCTCCGAACCGGCGATCGCCCGGCGCCGGATGCGCCTGCTCGCCAGCGGTGCCGGCGGGCTGGCGGCGATCGTTGTCTTGTCTGGGGCGGCCCCGGTGCGGCAGCCGCACTGGTGGACAATCGCCACCCTCTGCGTCGGGACACTCGCCGCCGCCCTGTTCTATGTGGGTTTCGCCCCGCCTAAGCTGCTGCGCCAGTCGTGGCGCCAGGGTGAGGACGAGTCGCTCCGGGGGGCGGTCGCCCGGCTGATGACCGCCCGGACAGTTGAGGAGGTCGCCGAGACGATGATCCCGACGCTGACCAGCCTGGTCGGCGGCAAGGCCGCCGCCCTGACGGACGAGCGGGGGCGCATCGTGGGGTCGTACGGGCTCAGCCAGGCGCTCCAATACGAGATGGAGGCGCTGACCACCGTAGGCGACAGCCTGCGCGACGGCGAGATCCGCAGGGGCCTGTTCGCCCTGGGCCTGCGGCGGGGGTCGTTGCTGGTATGGGCCAGCCCGTTCACGCCCTACTTCGGTGCCGATGACCTCGGCTTCCTCCGTTACCTTGCCGACCTGGCCGACCTGGCCCTGGAGCGCTGCGAGCTGTTCGCCCGCGAGCGCAGCTTCATCGCCAGCGCCTCGCACGAGCTGCGCACCCCGCTGACAACTATCGCCGGCATGGCCGGCATCCTCACCGAGACCTGGCGGGACATGGACCCGCAGACCATCGAGGACTGCCTCGACGCCATCAACCGGCAGAGCGTGCGGGTCCGGGACCTGGTCGCGAACCTGCTCGACCTGGCCCAGGTCGAGAACAACCCATCACCCAAACCGGTGGGGGCGGTCTCGGTCGCGGCCTGCGGGCGGGGCGCCCTGGAGGTCGCTCCCCCGCCACCGGGACGGTCGGTCGACATCGCCATCGGCGAGGGGCTCACCGCCATGGCCGACCCCCGGGGCCTGGAGCGGGCGCTGACCAACCTGCTGGTCAACGCCTATCGCTACGGGGGCCCGGAGGTGCGGGTCGAGGCGGCAGCGCTGGAGCGGGAGATCCTGCTCACCGTCTCCGACAACGGCAACGGCGTGCCGCCTGAGCTGGTACCCCGGCTGTTCGACCCGTTCACCCGGGGCGCCACCACCGGCAGTATCAGCGGCTCGGGCCTCGGCCTGGCGATCACCCGCCAGCTGGTCGAGAACTTCGGGGGCCGGATCGGCTACGAGCCCGGCCGCCCCCGTGGGGCGAAGTTCTGCGTGCATCTACGGAAAGCGGCGGCATGACCTCGGTCCTGATCGTGGAGGACGACCCGGACATCGCCCTGATGATGTCGGTCAGCCTGCGCATCGCGGGCAACCAGGTGTCGACCGCCGGCACCGGCGAGGCGGCCCTGGCCGCCCTCGAGCAGTCCCGCCCCGACGCGCTGGTGCTGGACCTCGGCCTGCCCGGCATCGGGGGCCGTGAGGTGCTGCGCAAGGTGCGCCGGCACCCGGCGCTCAAGGGACTGCCGGTGGTGGTGGTCTCGGCACATGCCGGGG
>DAIQBQ010000300.1:0-3939 GCA_036781065.1 Actinomycetota bacterium | reverse complement strand
AACCTCGCCGACCCGCCCGCCGATGCCGGCGTCGATCTCGTCGAAGACCAGGATCGGCCGCCGGTCCGCCCCGGCCAGGGCCGCCTTGATCGCCAGCATCACCCGGGAGGTCTCCCCCCCGGAGGCCACCTTGGCGAGCGGGCGCACCGGCTCGCCGGGGGTCAGCGACAGCAGGAACTCCACGCCGTCAGGCTCCAGCGATAGGCCCGCTCCGGCCCCCGCCCCGGCCCCCGCCGCCGCAACGGAGAAGTCGATCCGGAACGTGCCCCGCATCGAGAGCGTCTCCAGCTGCTCGATGACCCGGCGCTCCAGGCCTTGGGCGGCCTCCCGGCGCCTGGCGTTCAGCTCGGCAACCTGCGCGCCCAGCGAGGCCCGCAACGACCGCTCCTCGGCCTCCAGGCCGGCGATCGCCCCCTCCCGGTCCTCCAGCCCCGCCAGCTCGGCCCTCGCCCCCTCAGCAAAACCCAGGACCTCCCCCACGGTGCTGCCGTACTTGCGCTTGAGCGAGAACAGCACGGCCAGCCGGTCCTCGACCTCGGCCAGCCGCTCCGGGCGGTACTCGACGCCGTCCCGGTAGGAGCGCAGGGCAACCCCCAGGTCGTCCAGCTGCAGCCCGATGGCGGCCGCCTGCTCGGCCAGCGCAGCCACGCCGGGGTCGACCCCCTCCAGCTGGGACAACATCCGGTGAGCACCGCCGAGCAGGTCGCGGGCCGAGGAGGTGTCAATGTCGCCCCCGGCCACCGCCGCGTAGGCCCGGCCGGCAAGCTGGAGGATCTGCTCGGCGTGGGCCTGGACCTGCTGCTCGGCGCGCAGCTCCTCCTCCTCACCGGCGGCCAGCCGGGCGGCAGCAATCTCGTCGACCTGGTGGCGCAGCAGGTCGGCCCGGCGGGCCAGCTCCCGGTCGTCGCCCCGGAGCCCGGCGAGCTCCCGCTGGAGACGGCGGAGCCGGGCCTGCTCGGCGGCGACCTGGCGGCGGAGGTCGCCCACGCCGCCCCAGCGGTCGAGCATGCCGGCGTGCTCGGGCACCCGGAGCAGCGACAGGTGGGCGCCCTGCCCGTGGATGTCGATCAGCTGCTCGCCCAGCTCGGCCAGCAGCCTGGCCGGGACCGCTCGCCCGTTGACCCGGGCGACCGACCGGCCGGAGGCGGAGACCTCACGGGCCAGGATCAACGGCTCCTCCCCCGGTTCCCCCTCCGGCTCCCCGTTCGGGGACACCAGGCCGGCCTCGACCAACGAGCCGACCGTCTCGGCCGGGAGGAGCACCTGGAAGATCCCCTCGACCCGGGCGGCGCCGGTGCCGGCCCGGATCATGCCGGCGTCGGCCCGGACCCCGATCAGCAGGTTGAGCGCGTCGATGACGATCGACTTGCCTGCCCCGGTCTCGCCGGTGAGCACGTTGAGCCCGGGGCCGAACGGGATGCGGGCGTGGTCGATGACGGCCAGGTTGGCGATGTCCAGCTCGACGAGCACGGGTCAACACTACCGGCCGGTAATCTGGTACCGCCATGGAACAACCGATCCAGGTCAGCCTGTACGAGCGGGTGGGGGGCGACGAGTTCTTCCACTCGCTGATCGCCCGCTTCTACCAGGCGGTCGCCGAGGACCCGGTCCTACGCCCGCTGTACCCCGAGGACATGGGGCCGGGGGCGTTCAACCTGGCCGAGTTCCTGGTCCAGTACTGGGGCGGGCCGCCCCGCTACAACGCCCGGCGGGGCCACCCCCGGCTGCGGATGCGCCACGTCCCGTTCGCCATCCGGCAGGCCGAACGGGACGCCTGGCTCAAGCACATGTCCGACGCGGTACGGGCGAGCGGGGCGGCACCGGAGATCGTCGACGAGCTCCTGGCCTACTTCGAGATGGCGTCGTCGAGCCTGATCAACCGGCCCGGCTAGCGCCTGCCGGGCTCAACGCTCCGCCACGCAGAACACCGAGATCCCGAACGGCGGGCTGACCCGCTTCTCGATCGCATGGAGCACGGGCAGTGCCAGCTTGTCCCAGGAGTGGACCACCCAGGTCTGTGCCGGCTCCTGCTTGAGCATGCGGCAGAAGGCAAACCACATCACGGCGCCGAAGATGTTGACGTAGCGGAGTTCGGTTGGGCGCAGCCCGGCGGCGCGCACCGTCGCCGTCAGCGACGGCATGGTGTAGCGGCGGAAGTGGCCGATCTTTGCGTCCCACGGGCTGTACAGCATCGCGAAGGCCGGCACGTAGATCACGATCTTGCCCCCTGCCGAGAGACCCGAGGCAAGCCGGCGCAGGGCGGCGACGTCGTCCTCGATGTGCTCCAGGACATTGATCATCACGACCGAGTCGAACAGCTCGCGGGGGGAGTACTTCGCGGCATCGAGCGCTTCGACGGCGATGTGGCGGTCGTTGCCGAAGCGCTGGCGCAGGTGGGTGAGGTTGTTCTGCGAACAGTCGGTGGCCACCAGGTTGCGGCCCTCGGCGAAGCCAGCGGTCAGGTCGCCCCGGCCCGACCCGATCTCCAGGACCCGGCGGCCCAGGTGCGGCTGGACCAGCTCCTGGATCCAGTTGAGGTAGTTCTTGGCCTGCCCATTGATCTCCAGGCCCGGCTGCATCGACTCGTCGGCTTCAAGGAAGCCGGCTGGGACGGCACCCTTGAGGGTGCCGGGGAGGAGCGATGGCTCGAATGCATCACCGGACGGGAGGAACCAGGTTGAATGACCCACGCTTATTCGTATCGGGGCCGTGATCGAATCACTGCATAGCCAGTCTTTGTCATTTCTCTCCCCCGCCTGGTGTGTTGGGTGTGGATGCTAGCCGAAACGGAGCCGACAAAAGTCCCGTGCACTCGTACCCACAACAAGCCAACCCGACACGGGAGGTCAGCCCGACCGCCTCGGCGGGCAGCGGGCCGGGGTGGAATCGGTCGATTGCGGCACTGCAGCGGATGGTCGACGCGGTCCCGACGCTCAGCGGCCTGGAGGCGACCCTGGCCAGCGGGGTGCGGGACGCCCTGGCCGCCGAGCGGGCCGGGACGATCGGTGCCCAGGAGGCCCGGCGCCAGCTGTCCCGGGCGGTGCAGGACTACGTGCGGGCGGTGTTCCTGGACGACCTGGCGGCTGCCCCGCGGTCCGGGGTGACCGCGGTCCGCCGCGGGGCGATCGACCTCGACGGTGTGCTGGAACGCGACCCGCTGGGCTTCCCGTACCTGACCCCGGTCGCCGCCCGTGCGCTGCGGGCGCTGCTTGCCCACGGGACCGAGCTGGTGCTGGCGACCGGGCGGAGCCTGAGCCACGTCCTGGACCGGTGCCAGACCTACCGCCTGGCCGGCGGGGTCGCCGAGTACGGGTCGGTGATCTACGACCACCGGCGGGGGCTCAGGCGGACGCTGGTGCCTTCAGACGAATGGACGGCGCTGGGGCGGATCCGGGCGCTGCTGGCAAGGGAGCCGGGCGTGGAGGTCGATCCCGGCTACGCCTACGTCGCCCGGGCGTTCGAGCCCCGCCGGGACGGGCCGCGGCGGGGGCTCAGCGGCGACCTGGTGGCCGCGATGCTGGAGGCCGCGATGCTGGAGGCCGCCCGGCCTGCCGCACTGCGGGTGTCGGCGGCGAGCACCCAGACCGACTTCGTCGCCGGGAGCGTGCACAAGGGGACGGGCCTGCTGGCCCTGGCCGCCGAGCTGGGGTGGCCGCAGCGGTTGGACTTCGCCATCGGCGACAGCGTCGAGGACCTGCCGATGCTGCGGATGGCGTCCTTCCCGTTCGCCCCGGCAAACGCCGAGGCGGGGGTGGGCGAGGCGGGCATCGACGTCATGGCAGGCGGCTTCCAGCATGGCTTCGCCGAGGCCGTTGGCCATTTCCTGGGCCACCCTCCCGGGAGCTGCCCGGTGTGCCGGCTGCCCGAGCAGGGCCGGGTCACCCGCTGGTGGCCCGGCCCTGCTGCTGTCCGCGGCTGCGCTACGGACGTACCTGCGGG
>DAIQBQ010000299.1:0-3969 GCA_036781065.1 Actinomycetota bacterium | reverse complement strand
GAGCGGGGATGCAGGGGCGTTCGAATGTCGCCGTAATTGAGGGACGCACCACTAGGGAACCCCGGGATCGGCCTCCGCCTTGTAGCCGATCCCGCGCAGCGTCTTGACGATCGCTGCCTGGTCGCCGAGCTTGGCCCGGAGCGACTTGATGTGCGAGTCGACGGTGCGGGTGTCGATCGGCCGGTCGTAGCCCCACACCTGCTCGAGCAGCCGGTCCCGGGAGCAGACGATGCCCTGATGGCGGATCAGGTAGGCCAGCAGGTCGAACTCCTTGACGGTCAGCTCGACGACCCGACCTCCGGCGGTCACCTGGCGGCGGGCCGGCTCGACCCGGACCCCACCGAGCTCCAGGCTCTCCGGCGGCTCCGGCGGGGGGCGCCCTCCGGGCCCCGGGGTGGCTGCCGGGGTGGGTTCGGCGGTGCGCCGCAGCACCGCTTTCACCCGGGCGACCAGCTCCCGGGGGCTGAACGGCTTGGTGACATAGTCGTCGGCGCCGAGCTCCAGGCCGACGATGCGGTCCACCTCCTGGTCCCGGGCGGTCAGCATGATCACCGGGGTGCGGCTGGTCGCCCGCAGCCGGCGGCAGATCTCGAACCCGTCCACCCCGGGCAGCATCACGTCGAGGACGACCAGGGCGGGGTCGAGCCGCTCGATCTCGGCAAGGGCCTGCCCCCCGTCGGCGACCCAGGCGACCTCGAAGCCCTCGTTGGCGAGGTAAAGCCGGATCAACGAGGCGATGTTCTGCTCGTCCTCGACAATCAGGACCCGGCTCGAGGGCATGCCCGATGATAGTCCCGGGCACCCCCGCACGATCTTTCCCTTCAGGCGAGTATGAATCTGTGTGGTGGGGCGCCCCTGGGGGGAACCTGACGCGGTGCGCCCAGCTGCGGCCGATTGGGCCGGCTTTGCGTCGGTTGCTGGCCCCCCGGTAAGCTGCCCGGGTCCTGCGCCAGCGGAGCGCCCAGCGGGCACCCGGTGCCCGGAGCGCACCCGCCGCTGACGGATCCATGTCCCGCCTGGGCCCGGCCAATGTTCCGGTTGCCCGGCGGATCGATGAACAGGTGACTGGTATGAGACCGTACAGACCCGCTCCAAGGTTGCTTGCCGCCTTCGTCGCCGCGGTCGCGCTGCTGGCCGCCGGCTGCACGAGCACGGTGAAGACCGGGAAGAAGAATGGGGCCGCGCCCGGACCCTCGGGCGCAGCTGGCACCCAGCCGAGCAGCGGTCCCCCGTGCCCGCTGACCGGGCTGGCGTCGGGCCCCAGCGGCGTGCCCAACCGGCCGGTCTATGCGGTGAAGGTGCCCAACGACACCGAG
This sequence comes from Actinomycetota bacterium, assembly GCA_036781065.1. GTDB lineage: Bacteria > Actinomycetota > CADDZG01 > JAHWKV01 > JAOPZY01 > DAIQBQ01. The sequence goes on along the minus strand of DAIQBQ010000299.1, from coordinate 2,653 downwards.
CAGGCCCGGGGCCATCAGACCGGGCTCGACTTCGCCGACATGGTCTACGAGGAGCCGGTCGAGGGCGGCATCACCCGCTACATCGCCCTGTTCCAGTGCCAGAACGCCAGCCGCATCGAGCCGGTGCGCAGCGCCCGCCTGGTCGACCTCGACATCCTGGGCCAGTTCGGCAAGGTGCTCTTCGGTCACGCCGGGGGCATCAAGGCAGTGCTGAGCGCCATTTCCAGTGCGGTTTCGGCCGGGCAGATCACCGATGCCGACTACTCCGGGACGTACCAGAACGACTACCACCGGGACGGGACACTGGCTCAACCGGACAACCTGTACACCTCGACGACCGAGATCTACAAGACCGCCGGCTCATCGGCGGGCGGGGCGCCGGCTCCGGTGTTCACATTCCGGAGCTCGGCGAGCGCCACGGTGACCGCTGAGCCCGGCGCCGGACCCGGATCGACGGTGCAGGTCCCGTTCGACCAGCCGGGCTCGGGCTACAACCCGACCTGGACCTGGAGCGCGGCGGCTGGCACCTACCTGCGCAGCTACAACGGGACGCCGGACATCCTGACCGACGGCCACCAGAACTCGGCGACGAACGTGGTGATCATGTCGGTCAACGTCCACCCGAGCCCGTACGTGGAGGACGCGACCGGGACCCACGAGAACTACGTCGACACCACCGGCAAAGGCCCGGCCTGGGTGTGCCGGGACGACTCCTGCGTCAAGGGAACGTGGACACGGGCGACCACCACCGCGCCGATCCAGTACGACGACCCCACTGGCGCGGCGATTCCCTTCCAGCCGGGCAGCACCTGGGTGGAGCTCGAGCCGAACACCGAGACCCCGAGCTTCTCGTGAGCAGGGCCGAGCGGTCCTCCAGCCGGCGCTGGCGCGGGGCGGCGGCTGCCCTCGCCGTGCTCAGCCTGCTGGCCGCGGCCTGCGGGTCCAAGCCGAAGGCGGCGGGGCCCGCTGCGAGCCCGGGTGGCTCAGCCAGCCAAGCGCCGGCGAACTGCCCGCTGACCGACACGCCGCCGCCGGGCGGCGTGCCCAACCGCCCGGTGCTCGGGATCAAGGTCGAGAACGCCCCGGCCGCCCGGCCCCAGACCGGCCTCGACAAGGCAGACATCGTCTACGAGGAGCCAGTCGAGGGTGGGGTCACCCGGTTCCTGGCGATCTATCAATGCCAGAACGCCCCCCGTATCGAGCCGGTGCGCTCGGCCCGGGTGGAGGACATCGACCTGCTGGACCAGTTCCCCAAGCCGCTGTTCGGCAACGCCGGCGGCAGCCCGCCGACCGAGAAGGCGCTCGCTGCGGCGGTCGCGGCGGGCCAGCTGGTCAACATCGATTACAACGGCCCCGGCTACTCGCGGGACCCCGCTCGGGGCAACGACGAGCACAGCCTGTTCACCTCGACCTCGGCGTTGTACTCCCGGCCCGACGCCAAAGGCGGTGCCGTGCCGGTGTCGATCTTCCCGTACGCCGCCTCGCCGCCGGCCGGGGGGCCGGGGGCCGAGGTCGACGTCAACTTCTCCCAGTACTCGAACGTGACCTGGAAGTGGAACGCCTCCGCCAACGCCTACCAGCGCTACTACAACGGGACCACGCCCTCCAACGAGTCCGACGGCTCGATCATGTCGACACCGAACCTGATCGTGCAGGAGGTGGCGGTGACCATGAGCTGGTGGGTCGAGGACTCCAGCGGATCGCATCAGCCGATCGCCACCCTGATCGGGACCGGCAATGCCCTGGTCTGCCGGCAGGGCACCTGCGTCAACGGGACCTGGAGCCGGCCGTCGGCGTCGCAGCCGACCGAATACCTCGATTCGTCGGGGGCACAGGTCGCCCTCGTGCCCGGCCAGACCTGGGTGGAGCTGGCGCAGGAGTCGGTGACGGGGCCGGGCCCCATCCCGGTCGCCGTCGTCGCCTGGCACTAAGCGCCCGTCAAGATTGTGGAGTTTGTTCGCCTTCGCCGAAAAGCCGGAAAAAAATCCACAATTCCGCCCGCAACCGGTTGACGCCGGCTACACCGAGTTTGGGCGCAGCTTCTCACCTCCCGGGACTTTGACCGGGAAGGCGCACGACACCCGGCGGGAGGCCCCGTCGGTGTCGATGGCGAGGTGGCAGGTCAGTGCCTCGACGATCTGGAGCCCGAGCCCGCCTTCCAGCGGGTCGCGGAGCAGCTCCAGCCACGGCGGGCGGGCGCCTGGCGGGTGGTCGATCGTCACCACCTCCAGGCAGAGCTGCCCGGGCTCCAGCTCGGCGCGGAGGACGATCTCGCCGCCGCCGTCGTGCAGCACACCGTTGCTGATCAGCTCGGAGGCCACAAGGATGGCATCCTCGGCCGCCTTCCCAGTGAAGCCGATGCCGTAGAGCCAGTCGCGCAGGGTGTGGCGCGCGGCCGGGAGCTGGCCGGGGGATGGGTCGAAGTGCCATTCGGCTGTGGACGTGAGGTTCGCGTGCGTCTTCATCGCCTGCCTCGTCGATGGCTTACGCGAGTGGAATACCCGCCGCGCGCCAGTCCTATGCCCGGTAAGGGCCGGATGCGATCCCGAGTCACCTAGGTGAGCCGGCAGAAAGTCGGCCCGCGAAGCTCGCGATCGCCGGGGCTGACGGATGAGCAGTGCGCCGTTGCCCTTGCCCGTGGCGCAGGAGGTGG
>DAIQBQ010000298.1:0-4007 GCA_036781065.1 Actinomycetota bacterium | reverse complement strand
GGCAAGCGCACCCTCATGCTCATCCACATGCTCCGCACGGCGAAGCCGGCCGAGCAGGCCCGGGCGCGCCAGATCCTGGCCACGCCCCGTGGGGACAAGACCGACGGCCAGATCGAGGAGTTGTTCGCCCTGGTCAAGCGCTGCGGAAGCATCGCCTATGCCCGCTCGGTCGCCGGTCGGCTGGCCCGCCACGCCGAGCGCATTTTTGCCCGCACCACCGACTGGATGCCGCCCTCGCTGCACCGGGAGTTCCTGCTGCAGATGGCCGACCACGTGATCGCCCGGGACAAGTGAGTCCCTTGGACGACAGCAGCGAGTTCGGTAGCTGGCTCCAGGCGCTGATCGCCCGGTCACTGCGGGACCAGATCGAGACGATCCAGCGCTACGGCGAGTTGTTGAAGCTGGCCGCCCGGGGGGAGCCGGACGAGCGGGCCGTGCGGGACCGCTATCTGGAATTCGTCCGCCAGCGCGGATCGGGCTTCGCCAACGCCCTGGCGACAGCAAGCCTCTCCTACTACGAGCGACTGCAGCAGCTCAACCGCAGTTTCAACCACGAGTTCTTCGACCAGGTGCTGGGCAACGGGCACGTCCCGGCTTCGGGCGACCGGGCTGCCGCCGAGGGCGAGGTGACCCGCGTCGAGATGGCGCTGAGCGGAGCGCTCGGCGGCACTGTCTCGGGCTCGTTCATCGTCGAGAACAAGCGGGCCGCCCGGGCGGAGATCGCCTTCGACGTCTCGGAATTCTCTGGGCCTGGCGGCGTGTCGGTGCGGGCCCCGCTGGAGATCGTTCCCGCCCGGTTCTCGCTTGCACCGCTTGAGGCCCAGTCGATCCAGCTGCGGTTGGCCCTGCTGCCGACTGTGTTCGCTCCCGGCAGCTACCGGGCGCTGATCAAGCTCCTTGACCAGGAGGGCCTCGAGGTTGCCCTGGTGGTGATGGTGCAGCCGGGCCCGCCCGAAACTGCGCCCGCGGCGGCCGCCGAGCCGGCAACTGCGGCTGAGCCCCTTAGGGCCTCCACGCCCACCGCAGGCGCCGAAGCCAAGGCCGTCACCAAGCAGAGGACAGCCCGCGAACCCGAATCGACCACGTCCGCCGAGGCCAAGACTGCCCCGAAACCCAGAGCGACGCCAAAGGCCAAGACGACATCCAAGGCAGCCGCCAAGCCCAAGGCACCGCCCAGCCCCCAGGCGAAGGCGGGCACGAGGGCCAAGGCCATGGCGAAGACCGGCAGACCGTCGGACAAAGCCGCGGCCGCCGGGGGTGCTCGGTCGGGACGCCCGCCAGCTGGCCGAGGTCGCCCCTCTGGCGGCGCTGGCCGGTCGTCGGGCGTCCGCGGCTCCGGCGCCCCCAGCCACGATGGAACCTGAGGTCCCACGCCTCCAGCTGCGGGACAGTGACGCCGCGCTGCGGCTCGTCCACACCGTGATGGACTGGGCGCGCCGGCATCCCGATGCCACCCGGACACTCGTCCATAGCCTCGTCGCCGAAGGCCGGCGCTTCGCCGCCACGCCGGACGGTCGAAGCTGGGTCGAGACGTTGAGGGACTCCGAATCCGTACGCCGGGGGCGCATCCTGTGGCAGGTCTGCGGTCTGGACGCCTTCGTGGGCGGCCAACCCGGGCTGGTGCCCTCGGACTGGCTGCGGCTGGTGGCCGCGACGCTGGAGAGTGCCGACGTCGAGGCGCTGCTTTCCAGCCTTGCGGGTGCCCGGTGACTGGAGAGGGGGCCGGATACGAGCCGGCGGTCGACCGGCAACGCTCGGAATTCGACGAGCGCAACAACTTCCTGCACTTCGTGCTGGGCCTGATCTCGCTGTCCGGCACCGCTCTCGGGGTGGTGGGCTCGGCTGAGCAGGCTGGGCCGGAGCCAGGTACACCCGAGCCCGCTCGGGATCGGCCCTGGCTGCGCGGCGTCTTGTGAGGACGCTATGGTCAACCACCCAATCCACCTGTGGGACGCCTTCCACTTCCCCATCCTGCCCGGGCCGCACTACTCGTGGCATAAGGAGTGGCTGCACTTCTGCGTCGTTGGCCCAGGCGCGGAGGTGGTCTTCAATCTGAACCTCAGCGGGGACCCCCGGCCGGGAGCCCCGATTGGCAACCGGCTGGCGCGAGTGGTGCTCCTTGCCTTCGACGGGTCCTGGAAAGGCGACATCGAGCCGGTGCCTTCTGACGACGTGCGCATCCGACCGGGACTGGTCGATGTCGCCATGGGTGGCAACAGCGTGGTCTTCGACGGCGAGCGCTTCCTGCTGCACGGATCGCTCGCCGGGATCCCGCTCTCACTGGATGCTGAGCTGGTCCCTGAGACCGCCCCGCTGGAAGTGCGCAGCGAGGTCGCCCTCGGGGAGGGCCGGATCGGTTGGCTGGCGGTCCCCCGCCTGTCCGCCCGGGGCGCCGTGACGGTCGGCCAGGCCAGCTACCCGCTGGAAGGGGCGCTCGCCTACCACGACCACAACTGGGGGGCCTGGCTCTGGGGCCAGGACTTCTCCTGGGAATGGGGGTTCGGGCTGCCCGACGATGCCACCTGCCCCTGGAGCGTGGTCTTCGACCGGACAACAAACCGGGGCCGCACCAGCGTGAAGGAGCTGACCCTCGCTCTGTGGCGGCGTGATCGCCTGTTTCGGCTCTTCACCCAGGACCAGGTCTCCGTTCGACGCCACGGCTTTCTCCCGCCGCGACGGCTGCCCAAGTTCCCACGGGTCATGGCTTTGGCCACACCGGAGATCACCACCGACATCCCGGCGGTGCTGGAGGTCCGCGCCGGCCAAGGCGACGACTGGGTACGGCTGGCATTCAGCGCGGTCGACCCGATGCAGATCGTGGTCCCCAACGACACCGACCTGGAGAGCACGGTCATCAACGAAGTGCGCGGCCGGGTTTCGGCAACGGGCTGCGTGCGTGGCGAGGGGGTGGAGGTGGCGGGGACGGGAATCTTTGAGTTCCTTACCTGAACCCTCGAAGGCGGAGGGCACCCCTGATCTTGCGGTCTTCATCGGTGAGTCGCTGGAGGCAGTGCGCCGGGAGTGCCCGGCGGCCTACGTCAGGTTGTGCGGGCTCTTGGCCCCCCGGAGCATCCGGGTGGTCGTCGACGGCGAGGTCGCCGGGCTGGCGGTGAGCTGGATCGGCATCGCCGTCCTGCCCGGACCCGGACCGGCTTCGGTGACCGTGGAGACCTCCCGCCGCGCCATCCTCGACCTGGTCGACGACCGGCTGACCGTTGCCCAGGCCGTCGATGCAGGCGCGGTCGCCGTGTCCGGGACCTTGGCCGACCTGGCGGTCCTGCACGAAGGGCTGCGGGTTTACGTGCAGGGGGCCGTCCGCAGCCCGTCGCTGCCGGGCATCCTCGAACGCTTCCGGCGGAGCCGTCCGGACGATTGGCGCCGCGACAGCGTCTCTTAGCTTAAACTTAGCCCGGGTCCACCGCGTGACGATCTGACGGTGCACCCGATTTGGGGCTTTGCCGGGGGTGGCGGAGGGAGATCAACCACCAGTTGGTGAGCCATTTCTGGTGTCGAGGGGGTGCCGGGGTCGCAGGAAATCACATGATCGCGCGGGGGCACCGTGCGAGGCGTGCCTCGACAGGGTTCTGTGGTCGCCGACTGGTTGTCCTTGCGCTGCTGGCGTCGTCAGGTAGCGAGCTCGACTGCCCGCAGTGCCGCCAGTGCCGCCAGGAACTGGCCTTCCCAGGGCCAGTGCGCCGGCAGGTGCAGGGTGTTGCGCCGCCCGGAGCAGGCGAGGCGCCCCGGCAGGGCCACCAGGCGCCGGCGGAAGGTCTTGGTGGTCATCGTCTCGGCATCGGCCAGGCCGATGGCTGCCGTCCAGCGGATCAGGTTGTGGGCCATCACGTTGAAGGCCAGCCAGGCCCCGTTGGCCCCGAAGCGCCCGGAAGGCAGGTGGTTGAGCCCCACGCCGTACTTCAGGTCCCGGATGGTGGCCTCGACCACGGCGTGGGCCCGGTGGTCGGCCTCCAGGGTGAGCATCGCCCCGGAGCGGTCGGTGATGAAGGCGT
>DAIQBQ010000297.1:0-4013 GCA_036781065.1 Actinomycetota bacterium | reverse complement strand
CGGGCCCGATTACCTAGCCCGCCAGCTCGTTCTCGACGGGCAGCCGGCTGTCCCGACAGAACGCCTGTTCAATTCGACGAACATTTGTTCCGGCGAAACGCCGCGCTTTCTGGGTGGGAATTACAGGGGTGTACTTAGGGCCAAACAATTGACTGAGTGGTGAAAAGGGGCGTAAGGTGGGGCGCTGTGGAGGACCGTGGGGCCAGCTGGGTCCCCAAGACCGGAAATCGGAAAGCGCGTGGGGCTTGAGCGGTGCTGCTTGGCGAGTTTCGACATGCCCTGGACACCAAGGGCCGGGTGTTCCTCCCCGCCCGGTGGCGTGAAGAGCTGGGCGAAAAGGTCTTCTTGACGCTCGGCCTGGAGCGCTGCCTGTACCTGATGACGAAGGAGAGCTTCAGCGAGATGGCGGAGCGCTTTCAGCGGTGGCAGCTCGAGGACGAGAACGCCCGCCGCTACACGCGGCTGTTCTTCGCCAAGGCCTCCGAGGAGTCGGTCGATTCGCAGGGGCGCATCACGATCCCGCCACCGCTGCGGGAGGCCGCCGGCCTGACCAAGGAACTGGTCCTGTCCGGGGCGGCCAACCGGGCCGAAGTGTGGGACCGCAGCAGGTACGACAGCTATTCCGGCGAAGCGCAGGAGCGGTACGAGGAGCTTGCCCGGGGGCTGCTGTAGCGATCGAGGGTTGGTGTAAGCGGTTGGTGTAAGCGGTTGGTGTAAGCGGTTGGTGTAAGCGGTTGGTGTAAGCGGTTGGTGTAAGCGAAGGAGACCGAGATGGACATGGTCATGGACGCAGTCGCACTGCCGTTGGAGGCGCCGGGCCGTACGGCCGATCGCTCGGAGCGCGCCCCGAGGGCTGCTCAGGGCCTGGGCCGGGAGACCTACGCCAGCTTCCTGCTGCTGGCGGTGACCGGCTGCACGCTCGCCGGTTACCTGCTGATTGCTCTGGTGCTCGTGGGGGCGGTGAAGTGAGGAGGCATGACCTCGTACTCCCATGTCCCCGTCCTTCGGGACCAGGTCGTTGCCTGGCTGGTGCCTGCGCTTGACCCAACCACCGGTCCTGGCACTCGCCGGCCCCTCCTGGTCGACTGCACCCTCGGCGGAGGCGGCCACGCCGAAGCCCTGCTGGGTGCGGCTCCGGACGCGGCGCTGCTCGGCCTCGACCGCGACCCCGCAGCCCTCGCTGCCGCACGAGACCGGCTGGCTCCCTTCGGTGAACGGGTCACGGTAGTGCACCGACCCTTCGCGGAGCTGGCCGACGCGCTTGCCGCCGCCTCGGCAACCGGGGCGGGCGGGCCGGGAGCCGTCGCCGATGCCGTCTTCTACGACCTCGGGGTCTCTTCCCCGCAGCTCGACCAGGCCGAGCGTGGGTTCGGCTACCGGGCCGGCGGGGCGTTGGACATGCGGATGGACCCAGCTGCCGGGCTGACCGCCGCCGATGTCGTGAACGGGTATCCCGAGGAGCAGCTGGCCCGGGTGATCGCCCGCTACGGCGAGGAGCGGTTCGCCCGGCGGATCGCCGCCGCCATCGCCCGCCGGCGCAGCCAACAGCCCATCGCCACCACCGGCGAGCTGGCCGAGGTCGTACGGGAAGCGATCCCCGCCGCCACCCGGCGCACCGGAGGTCATCCCGCCCGGCGCACCTTCCAGGCGCTGCGAATCGAGGTGAACGACGAGCTGGGCCAGCTGGAGCGGTCGCTTCCCCAGGCGATTGAGGCCCTCGCCCCCGGCGGCCGGGTGGCGGTGATCAGCTACCACTCGCTCGAGGACCGGATCGTCAAGCGGACCTTCGCCGAGGGCGCCGCCGGCTGCCGCTGCCCGAAGGACCTGCCGATCTGCGCCTGCGGGGCGCAGGCCCGGCTGCGGGTGCTGACCCGCCGGCCGGTGCTGCCCTCCGAGGCCGAGGTCGCCGGCAACCCCCGTGCATCCAGTGCCCGGCTCCGCGTCGCGGAGCGGCTTGGGGATCAGGAGGTCGCCTGATGGCGCGGCGGATCGGCGACCAGCAGCCGGACCGGACCCCGCGGCCGCACCAGCGGATGGCGGCTGACGGCGAGCCCGTCCCGCGGCGGGTGCGTCACCTGATCGTCCTTCCCGGCGGTAACGAGGAGCGGGAGCCTGAAGTCGAGGCTGAGGTTGGGCCGGAGTGGGAGGCCGAAGCCACCCCTGAGCTACTCCCGGTCCCGGCAATCCCTCTCCCCTTGCTGGCCGGCCCTGTACCCGCCCAGGCCGCAGCGGCCGCAGTGGCGGCACCGGTGCAGATCCCTGCTCACCCGAGTCTAAGGCTCAGGCTGAGAGTTATATCGCGCAGCGTCACGGCTCCCAAAGCCCCGACGATGCCGTTCATCATCCTTGCCTCGGTCCTGGTGAGCCTGGCGGTCCTGGGGCTCGTGGTGCTCCGGGTGATGGTCGACCAGGCGTCATTCCGCGTCGACGACCTGTCGAACCGGGTCGCCCAGCAGCAGTCGAGCCTCACCGAGCTGGACTACACCGTGTCCGTCGCTGACGCCCCGGGGGCGATCGCCAACCGGGCGGCGGCGCTGGGGATGGTGCCGGCAACCCGTATCCAGCCGCTTCCGCCGCCCATCGCGCCGGCTCCGGCAGGAGGGTCGGCCGGCACCGCAGCCGGGTCACGGTGACCCAGACCAGGACCGCCCCCCCGCCCCTCCCGCACTTCGGGAGCCCGGTCCGTGCCGGGGGTGGGTTCCGCCCCCGGGTGCGGCTGCTGTTCATGCTCGGGACGATGGCCTCCTGCCTGGCCCTGGTCGCCGGGCGGCTGGTGTGGGTGCAGGGCGTGGACTCCTCCCACTACACCGCGCTCGCCACCACCCAGCGGGAACGGACGATCACGCTGCCGGCGACCCGGGGTGAGATCCTCGACCGCAACGGCAACGTCCTGGCGATGTCAGTCGACGCCAAGACGATCATCGCCGATCCCCGGCAGATCTCCGACCCGCAGTCCGAGGCCACCCAGCTGGCCAACCTGCTCGGGGTCCCCCCGGCCGACCTGGGCAACGACCTGTCGAACGGCTCCGGCTTCTCCTATGTCGCCCGGCAGATCGACCCGTCGACGGCGAGGAAGATCATGGCGCTGAACCTGCCGGGGATCACCGACGTCGACGACCCGAAGCGGGAGTACCCCGACGGCCAGCTGGCCGCCCAGCTGCTCGGCTTCGTCGGTGCCGACAACAGCGGGCTCTCCGGGCTGGAGTCGGTGGACAACAAGGCGCTCGCCGGCAAGGCGGGGCAGGAGGAGATCCAGGCCGACCCGGCCGGCCAGGAGATCGTCTCGGCGGGCTCGCAGGAGACCCCGCCGGTCCAGGGTGCCAACCTCGAGCTGACCCTCGACCAGGGCATCCAGTTCGAGTCGGAGTCGGTGCTCGCGTCGGCGGTGCAGGCCTACCACGCCTCCGGCGGGTCGATCGTCGTCATGCAGCCGTCGACCGGCGACGTGCTCGCACTCGCAAACTACCCGACCTTCGACCCCAACAACTTCGCCACCGCCACCGCCGACGACATGACCGACCGGGCAGTCTCCGACGTCTACGAGCCCGGGTCGACGAACAAGGTGATCACCGCCTCGGCGGCCCTCGAGTCCGGGGCCGTTTCGACCCAGACGGTGATCAGCGTGCCGGACACCCTGAAGGTGGCCGGCAGCACCTTCCACGACGCCGAGTTCCACCCGACGCTCGACCTGACCCTGCCGCAGATCCTGGAGCAGTCGTCAAACGTCGGGACGATCAAGGTCGCGCTCCAGGTCGGGTCGTCGACACTCGACAAGTACCTGCTCAAGTTCGGCTATGGCACGCCGACCGGCATCGGGCTACCCGGCGAGTCGGCCGGCCTGCTGCCGGCCCTGCGCAGCTGGTCGGGCACCACGCTGCCGACCGCGGCCATCGGCCAGGGCGTGGCGATCACCGTGATGCAGATGGCCGCGGTCTACGCCACGATCGCCAACGGCGGTGTCTGGGAGCAGCCGAAGATCGTCGCCGGGGAAGCCAACGCCGCCGGCAAGATGG
>DAIQBQ010000296.1:0-4015 GCA_036781065.1 Actinomycetota bacterium | reverse complement strand
TCGGAGACGGACAGCGCCAGGAAGTGGACCTCGGGAGCGGCCTGGTGCACCGCCTCCAGCACCGCCCGCCCCCCGCCGGCGGGCATGTGGACGTCCAGCAGGACGACGTCGGGCCGGGTGGCGAGGATGGCGGAGATCGCCGACGGGACGTCGCCGGCGCTGCCGACCAGCGTGAAGTCGTGGCCGATCTCCGCCTGCACGCCGGAAAGGAACAGGCGGTGGTCGTCGACCACGAACACCCTGATGTCATCGTCGGCCATCGTCACCCTCCTCTCGCGCCCCGGTCCGGCCATTGCCCGCCTTGCCGGAGGGGGGACCGGGGCAGGACCAGCTGCACCTCGGTGCCCCCGCCCGGCTCGCTGACGATCGTCGCCGCGCCGCCGGCCCGCTGCATCCGCCCGCGGATCGAGTGGGCGATACCCCGCCGGTCGGGCGCCGCAGCCTCCGGGTCGAACCCGCAGCCCTGGTCCCGGACGAATGCGGTGACCGCCTGCGGCTCGACCTCGACGTAGAGCGAGATCCGGTCGGCCCCGGAGTGCTTTGCGGCGTTGACCGCACCCTCGCGGGTGGCGTCGACGATTGCCTGGAGCCGGTCGTCGAGCGGGGCGTCGCCCACGGTGACCACCTCGACCGGCACCTTGAACTGGAGCTCGACGATCGCCCCCACCTTCTCCACTGCCTGGGCGACCGTCGCCGGGGCCACGCTGCCGTCGGCCACCACCGGCTCCTTACCCATCAGCCAGGCCCGCAGTTCCCGCTCCTGGCTGCGGGCGAGGGCGACCATCTCCCGGGGCTGTTCGCTGCGCTGGATCAGGGCGAGCGTCTGCAGGACCGAGTCGTGCAGGTGGGCAGCCATCTCGGCCCGCTCCTCGGAGCGGATCCGCTCCCGGCGCTCGCTGCCGAGGGCGGTGACCAGCCGCCACCCCCAAGGCCCGGCGATCAGGATCGCCCCGCCGGCGGTGGCCAGCACGGCGATGACCACCCGGCCGTGGGCGTAGAGGAGATGGGTGCCGAGCAGGAAAACGGCGACGCCGAGAAGCACCAGCATGGCGCCCAGGGCGAGGCGGAACCGGCCGATCGGCTTCGTTGCCAGGGCATCGATCGCGCTGGCCGGCCCTCCCCGGGTCTTGCCCGCCCAGCGAGCCCGGTTGGCGTCGGTGCCGCGGAGCCAGATGACGGCGACCCCCAGTGACACCAGGGCGACCGACCAGGTGACGACCGGGCCGAACCACAGCCCGCCAGCCACCAGCAGCGAGGCGAGCCCGGCGATGATCAGCGCAACGGCCACCCCGCGCTGCACCCCGGCGTCCAGCGGGGCTGCCGGCTGCGAGGGGTCGGCCACCGGCAGTGTCGCCCAGAGCACGGCGTAGACGACCACCCCAGCGCCGCCGCACAAGCCGAGCAGCACGAAGCCCAGGCGGATGACCGACGGGTCGACCCGCAGTTTCTCGGCGAGCCCCCCGGCAACACCGGCGACCACCCGCTGGTGGGCGCTGCGGCGGATCGCCCGGAAGCGAAGGGCCGGCAGGCCAACCGGTCCGCCGGAGGCGGCTTGCGGTATCCCCGCCGGCACTGCGCCGGGGTGGCTGTGGGCCTTGTCTATGGGCGTTTCTCCGGCTGCCTGGCATCGTCGGACGAGAGCGAGACGGCTCCCTCAGCCATGTTCGCACGAGCTACCCTGGCCAACCCATCGGGGCCTTCCCCCGCTCCGGGCCTCCCGCACCCTGGGGGGAGGTTCAGGGGGATCCCCGATTGTGCCGCCTACCCCGCGCAGCCGACGATCAAGCCGGACACCGGGCAGCGATGCATGCGGAACGGGAGGGGGCGATGAGCGTTCTGGAATTGCGCCAGATCCACAAGACCTACGGCCAGGGGGAGCACCAGACCCGCGCCCTGGACGACATCTCGCTTACGGTTGACGAGGGAGTGCTCGTCGCGGTCATGGGGCCGGCCGGGGCAGGTAAGAGCACCCTGCTCTCGATCGCCGGCACCCTGGAGCAGCCCTCGAGCGGTGAGCTGGTCATCGAGGGCACCGACGTCGCCTCGATGTCGCGAGAGGACCGGGCGTGCCTCCGGCGACGGACGATCGGCTACGTGTTCCAGGACGCCAGCCTGCTGCCCGGCCTGACCGCCGTGCAGAACGTGGCGCTGCCGATGGAGCTCGACGGTCTGTCCGCCCACAGCGCCCGCCTGGCCGGGCTCGCTGTCCTGGAGGCGCTCGGCCTCGGCGAGTGCGCTGGCTGCCTCCCCGACGAGCTTTCCGGCGGCGAGCGCCACCTGGTGGCGATCGCCCGGGCCTTTGTCGGGGAGCACCGGCTGCTGCTCGTGGACGAACCGTCCGGGGCCGTCGACGACAACGGCGGGGCGCCCGCTGGGCCGGCCGGGATCCGTCTCGTCCGGGCGGCCTGCCAGCTGGGTGTCGCCGCCGTCGTGGTCACCCACGACGCCCGGCTCGCATCGCTGGCCGATCGGGTGATCGTGCTCGGCAACGGGCGGATCGTCGACGACTCCGTGCCGTCCGCCCGGGCCCGCCGCTAGCGTCGCTAGGCCTGAAAGATCTGCACGGACGAGTCAAATTTCAGGGCGCAAGGCCGGTGTCGACGATGGGCTCGCTGAGGTCCCGATCGAGGTCCCGCCAGGCCCGCTCGCCGGGGCTCTCCTGCGGATCTCCGGCGGGTGTCAAGGGACTGCCGGATCCAGGTGGCACCCCTCGCCACGCTTTTGTGTGTAAAAAACGATCATATATGCGAGTTTTTGCGCACAAAAGATCCAGAAGGCGAAGTGGCTCGCCTGGCGATCCGTCACGGCACGAACCAGCGAAGTGCAGGCGGAGCCTGCACGCCCTTCTGGGCAGTATGAGGATCGCTCACTAACGATGGCTGCCGGAACCCGTCGCCCTGAGAGGAGCCGCTCCAGGGCGGCGAGCGGGATCAGCGGAACGGTTGACGCCGCGCCGGTCCACTTCGACAACTATGATCTCTTCACTCGCCCTCGCCGAGTTTTGCGGAGTTCCGTGCAGGGGCGACCCGGGTCGGTCAGCGGCCGGGCGGGGCTTCATCAGGCGGGAGGGGGCGGCGGCGGAGACCGAGCGGGCAACGGTGCTGGCGGATGGGCACACGGTTCCCCGCCTCGCGCTCGGCGTGTGGCAGGTGCCCGAGGGCCCGGCATGCGTCGACGCGGTGCGCTGGGCGTTGGAGGCGGGCTACCGCCACATCGACACGGCTCAGTCCTACGGCAACGAGGGCAGCGTCGGCCAGGCCCTGCGGGAAAGCGGGGTGCCCCGCGAGGAGGTCTTCCTGACCACCAAGTTCTTCCCGCAGCTCCGGGACCCGGCCGCCGAGATCACCGCCAGCCTGCGCCGGCTGGACGTCGACTACGTCGACCTGTACCTGATCCATTGGCCGGGGGGCGGGCCCACCTGGGCCTGGCCGGGCATGGAGCGGGCGCACGACGCCGGCCATGCCCGCTCGATCGGCGTTTCCAACTTCGACTCGGGCGAGCTGGCCCAGCTCACCGCGATCGCCCGGGTGCCGCCGGTGGTGAACCAGATCCAGCTGAGCCCGTTCGAGTACCGCCGCGGCCTGATCCGGGCGGCCACGGAGCGGGGGATGGCGATCGAGGGCTACAGCCCGCTGGGCACCGGTCGCCACCTGGGCGACCGGACCGTCGCCCGCATCGCCGGCGAGGTCGGCCGCACGCCGGCGCAGGTGCTGCTGCGCTGGGGCGTCGAGCACGGCTTCGTCGTCCTGCCCAAGTCCACCCATCGGGAGCGGATCGCCGAGAACGCTGGCATCTTCGACTTCTCCCTGCCGCCGGAAGCGATGCAGGTGCTGGACGCCCTCGACCGCACGGGAGGTACCGAGCGGGCGCAGGAGCGTAAGTGGTGGCGCTAGCGCTAGCCGGGCAGCCCGGCTACCTGTGGTACGCCGCCTACGGATCGAATCTTTCCGCAACCCAGTTCATGCGCTACCTCAACGGCGGGATCCGGTTCGGAGCGCCCTATCGCAAACGGCTG
>DAIQBQ010000295.1:0-4025 GCA_036781065.1 Actinomycetota bacterium | reverse complement strand
GCCCAGCCCAGTCCCGGCTCCCGAGGCGGCGGCAACACCGGCCCCGGCCGCTGACCCCGACGAGGGCAAGCGTCCCCGGCACGAGGAGAAGGTCACCTTTTATTGCACCGGGTCGGACCTCACCCGCATCGAGCGGGCCCGGCTGACGCTCCGGGCGGAGCACCGGTTGGCGTCGGACCGGGGAAGGATCGTCCGGGCGGCGCTGGCCGAGATCCTGGATGATTTTGAGAGACGGGGTGCGGACTCAGCCCTCGTTGCCCGCCTACGGGGCCGTAGCGACCAGTAGACATTTCCAGGCAGCGTGCTGCGGAAGCTGCGCGCCCATTTTCTGGTAGGTACGACGCCATACCACATACACTGACTGTGTACTAGACAGTTAGTGCGCGCCAACTAACGATTCAGTAGAGCTTTACAGTCCCGAGTATCTAACTTGATTTCCCAGGGTGGCGGCCCATTTTGCGGCCAAATCGGTCACGATATAGTGAGAAGTCGCCAGACCGCTAAGCACACTGGGAAGCAAGTCACCAAGCCAGCAAGTCGGCTTGTAGATAAGTCGGTCCCACCCCACCTCCGTCAGCGCTGCTCCTAGAGTCGACTCGAATCCTTGTCGACTTGCCCACCTGCCAACTGATCTACTAACCGCCTCAGAAAGCATTGGCGGCTTGTCGACAAGGGAGCATACATCCTTGCCGTCTCCTCGACTAGCCCCGTTCTCTACTCGAGGATTCCTCTACACCAGCAATTGTCGACTAAAGGATTTGTTGCTGGGGGTTCGCCGGCACCGTCCCGTAGATCTGGTTGTGTACGAGCCGCAGCACCTCCTGGTCGACACCGCCGGCGATCCGCCCCAGGATGCTGGGCAGCACGAGGAGTGCGAGGACCAGCAGGATTACGAATCCCCATCGATCCATGAAGTAGACGTACTTCTGCTTGTCCGGAGGGAGCAAGGCGCTCACGATCCGGGATCCGTCCAGGGGTGGCACCGGGATGAGGTTGAGTAGGAGGAGCAGGACGTTGATGAAGATGAACCCGGACGCGAGCCGCTCGGGGAGTGTTATGCCCAGGCCGCCGCCGAATCCGATGAACAATGGGATGTTCGCTGCTCGGGCGACGACCGCGGTACCGAAGGCCAGGATGACGTTTGTCAGTGGACCGGCAATCCCGACGATCGCCGATCCGTACCGCTGGCTCCGCATATTCGCCGGCTGGATCGGCACCGGCTTTCCCCAGCCGAAGCCGACCAAGACGATCATGAGTGCTCCGAACGGGTCGAGGTGAGCGGCCGGGTTGAGACTCAGCCGGCCCTCGAGCCGGGCGGTGGGATCCCCCTCGATCATGTCGGCTACCGCGTGCCCGAACTCGTGGATCGTGATCGCGACGATCAGGCAGAGCCCGACGATGATGAAGTCTGAATAGTCGTGGTGTATGAGGTAGGGGAGCATCCAGGGAGCATACGCGCCGGAGGGCGTCGTCGATCAGCTGTTGTGCCAGTCCATGCAGGTCCCCATGCTCGGGTTATAGGGGTCCGTGGGGTTGAGGAGTGCGTAGGCGTAGGAGCAGCACGGGTCGTGGCAGTCCGGCACCGACTTGACGAAGATCCCCAAGTGAGTGGTTCCGTAGTCGGCGCCGAAGGTCGCCTCGGTGCCCACGGGGATGTACGCGGAATTCTTGGGCAGGGTGGGTACCACGTCGTAGCTGTTGACCAGGCAGTAGGAGTCGGTGACGCCCAGGCTGGCGTAGTAGTTGGCGAAGGCCTGGTCGCCCACCTTGGGGCTGGCCTGCAGGTAGGCGAGCAGGTTGGCAGGTTGCCAGCCGGCGGCCACCAGGGCGGGGATGGACAGGGTACCGGTGGTGGACCCCAGGCTGTGGCCGGTGACGTACAGGGGGGTGCCCACGCCGACGTTGACCTGGGCCAGCGCCTGGCTGATCACCTGGCCGAAGTCGCCGAGGCCCTGGAACACTGACAGGAAGCCCTGCTCCACCTGCATGCCGGCGGGCGCCCCGTCGGTAGGACCGGTGTAGCTCACTAGCGTGGTCTCGTAGTCGGCGTCGAAGTCCGGACCGGTCTGGGACCCCCGGTACACCAGGAAGGTGCCGGCGGAGCCGGCGGCCACAAACCCCAGCGGTTCGCTCGTGGACAGCCACTGCTGGGAACTCGGGTCCAGGTACGAGAACGAGGACCACAGCAACGAGGAGAAGCTGAACTCGCTGATGTCGTACAGGCCGGCCGAAACCGTGCAGACGTTGCCCGGCACCCAGTCGCTCCAGGGGTTGGGGTTCCCAGCCGCGATCCAAGCCTCGCCCATGCTGGTGGCGACGTCGACCAGGTAGGTGCAGGCCTGGGCGGCGGTCATGCTGTAGCCCGTCGGGGTGACGAGGGGTTGGGTTGGTCCCTGGCTGGTGGCTGACTGCGTCTCCTGCCCCTCGGTCCCTGACATGCTGCCTCCTCGCCTCGGCCCCCGGAAACGGAGAAAACGGACTCGAAAATAGTACGAGATTCCGCGGCCGGGCCGCCGATAAAGCTTCAAATCGGACAGCTCGTCAGATCGTCATTCGGTGGATCCGGGCTAAGATGCGTACCGCCATGGCTCGGGTCTTCTCCGGGGTCCAGCCGACCGGCGAGGGTCCCCATATCGGCAATTACATCGGCGCGTTCCGTCACTGGGTCGATCTCCAGAAGACCCACGAGGAGTGCTTCTACTGCGTCGTCGACCTGCACGCGATGACCCTGCCCTGGGACCCCAAGGCGCTCAAAGAGGGCGTCCGGCGCACTGCCGCCACGCTGATCGCCACCGGGATCGACCCCGAACGGTCGGTGCTGTTCGTCCAGTCCGATGTTGCCGAGCACACCCAGCTGACCTGGGTGCTCACCTGCCTGGCCCGCATGGGAGAGCTTGAACGGATGACCCAGTTCAAAGAGAAGGGGAGAGGCAACGAGCGGGACTCGGTCCCGGCTGGCCTTTTGGCCTACCCGCTCCTGATGGCAGCCGACGTGCTGGTCTACCGGGCGACCCACGTCCCGGTTGGCGAGGACCAGCGCCAACACCTCGAACTGATGCGCGACCTGGCGATCCGCTTCAACAGCCGCTTCGGCGACACCTTCCCCGTTCCCGACGCGGTCATCGGGCGCCAGGGGGCGCGGATCATGTCGCTCGACGACCCGACCCAGAAGATGAGCAAGAGCTCCGGGCGCCCGGCCAGCACGCTCGGCATGCTCGACCCACCCAACGTCGTGCGCAAGAAGATAGCCCGGGCGGTCACCGACTCCGGCCGGGAGGTCCGTTACGGCCAGGACAGCCCGGCAGTGTCGAATCTTCTGGACATCTTCTCCGGGGTGACCGGCCGCAGCGTTGCCGAGCTGATGGCCGATCTCGAGGGGCAGGGCTAC
Source organism: Actinomycetota bacterium (assembly GCA_036781065.1). Taxonomy (GTDB): domain Bacteria; phylum Actinomycetota; class CADDZG01; order JAHWKV01; family JAOPZY01; genus DAIQBQ01. Next base: position 637 of record DAIQBQ010000295.1, on the reverse strand, counting down.
GCGCCGTTGAAGGCCGCACTTGCCGAGGCGGTCCTGGCCGTGCTCACCCCGTTCCAGGCGCGCTACACCGAGCTGATGGGCGACCCGGCCCAGCTCGACGAGCTCCTCGATCGGGGGGCCAAGCGGGCGCAGTCGTTTGCCGCCGACACCTTCCGGGAGGTCCGGGAGCGGATCGGCCTCCGGGTGCCCCCGCGGTGAGCTTCCCCGTCCATCTCGACGTCTTCGAGGGCCCGCTCGACCTGTTGCTGCAGCTGGTCTCCAAGGACCGGGTCGACGTCACCGAAGTATCGATCTGCACGATCACCGACGACTACCTCCGGGCGGTCGAGGCGTTGGGCACGGTCGAGCTCGACGCCGCGTCGAGCTTCCTGGTGCTGGCGGCCACCCTGTTGGAACTGAAATCGGCCCGGCTGCTGCCCCGGGAGCCGGGCGACCCGGACGCGGCCGCCCTGCTTGAGGAGCGGGACCGGCTGCTGCAGCGGCTGGTCGAGTACGCCACGTTCAAAGCGGCATCGGCGGCGATCTCGGCGTTGGCCGACGCCGGCGAGGGCTACTACACCCGCACCGGAGGCCTTCCCGAGGAGTTCCGCCCGTCACTGCCCGACCCGCTGGCCGGGGTGTCGCTGGCCGACTTCGT
>DAIQBQ010000294.1:3624-4028 GCA_036781065.1 Actinomycetota bacterium | reverse complement strand
CCAGGTTGAGCGGGTCGGGGGCGTGGAGGATCAGGGTCTCGCCGTCGTCGCCGCTCCGGCGCACGGCCCGCAGCGACTCCACCGCTTCCGGCAGGGCGAACTGCTCGCCGACGAATCCGTTCACGAACCGGCCGCCGCGGATCTCGCCCCGGGCCTCCATCCGGCGGTAGATCGCCAGCAGCACCCGCCACGGCGGGGCGGTGCGCTCCCGGGTGAGCAGATCCCGGAACACCACGCCGTAACGCCGGAGCAGCTGCTTGGCCACCGCCTCCTCGTGCTCCTCCGGCGACGCCTCCGGCCGCGCCCAGAGGGCTCCGTCTCGCCACAGCGACCACCGGCCCACCGGCAACGGGCGGCTCCGCGACGGCGCCGCCCCAGGGATCGCCCGGAGCCGGGTGTGGCGG
>DAIQBQ010000294.1:0-3614 GCA_036781065.1 Actinomycetota bacterium | reverse complement strand
CCCGCCGGCTTGTTGCGGGACAGCAGCTGGCGCAGCCCGGCGACCCCGTCACCGCTCACCAGCCCGGCGGAGACCAGGTCCCACAGGGCGTCCTCGACCTCGCTCGGCATCCGCTTCGTCCCCCGGGCGATGTCGGTCAGGAACGACGCCCCGCGGGACTCCAGGTAGCCGGCGACCTCCTGGGCAGCAGCGGGCAGGCGATCGAGCACCGCCGGGTGCCCTCCTGGCGCAGCGGGGAGCGGGCCGAGGAAGGTGGGCAGCTCCTCCCGCAGCACGAAGGCCAGCGGGCTGTTCCGTACCGGCCCTGGCCGGCGGACCCGGATCGGCAACCCCTCCTCGGCCTCATCTTCGGGATCCCCGGTCGCCCCGGGCGCCACCAGCCGCCCCCAGGCGACGACTCCGGACAGGCACAGCTGCTCCAGGTCGCGCGGGTCGTAGCTGCCCATCCGGGCCGGGAAGATGCGCTCCTCCCACGCCGGGGCCGGGAGTTCGAGCCCCTGCAGCTGCTCGATCACCCTGAGCAGGCCCTCCCGGCCGTGCAGCTGGGTGCCTGGGGCGACGTGGCCCCAGCGCTGCAGGAACCGCATCAGCACCGCCGGCGACACCGGCTCGATCTCGGCCCGCAGCCGGCGCAGCGTCAGCCGGTGGATACGGGCCAGCAGCCGCCGCTCGCACCACTCAAGCTCGCCGTCGTCGCCGCTCCCAACCGCGGTGAACCGCCCGCGCAGGATGGCCCCGGAACCCTCCAGGATCAGGAGCGCCCGGTCGACCCGCTCCTGGGCCAGCCCGAGCCGCTCGGACAGCCCGGAGGCGGTGACCGGCCCGAGCATCTGCATCCAGGCCCCGACGACCGACCGCAGGGCATCGTCCTCCTGCCACTCCCGCTCCGCCCAGCGGGCACCCGGCGCCGGCCGGCAGCCGTCCACCGCAATCCCCGGGAAGGTCGCCTCGGCGAGCCCCACCCGCTCGGCGGCGACCACCCCCGTATACACCAGCCCGTTCAGGCTCCAGCGGGCGACCCGGGTCCGGCCCGCCGCGGCCAGCGTGGCCAGCAGCTCGTCCCAGCCTTCGGCGGACCCAAGCGGCAGCACCCCGGCGGACAGCAGCACGTCGTGCAGCTCGTCGGCATCCCGGACGTCGGGCCAGGCATCCTCCCGGACCTGCTGGATCGCCACCGGCGAGAGTGCCCCGGCCCCGCCCGCCAGCTCGGGGTCGGTCCGGCGCAGCGACACCGCCCGTGCCCGGCGCTCTTCCAGCGGGGCGTCGTCCAGGAAGGCGTACGGGTTGGCGTTGAGGATCTCATGGCTCATCGGCGACGGGGCCGGGGTCTCGACCGCCACGCCGCGGATCTCGCCCCGCTCCATCGCCTGGACGATGCCGATCAGGCCCTGGAGGTCCATCGCCTCCTGCAGGCAGTTGGCGACGGTCTCGTTGACCAGCGGGTGGTCGGGGATCGGGATCGGCCCGGAGCGGTTCTCCTGGCAGGCGACCTGGTCGGGGAACACCGAGGCCAGCAGGTCGTCACTGCGCATCCGCATGATCTGCGGCGGGACCTTGCGGCCCCCGGAGTAGCGCAGCAGCGCCAGCCCGCGGGTGGCGTTCCAGCGCCAGCGGTTGCCGAAGATCGGCGAGGGCAGCACCGCCTGGATCAACGTGTCGCTGAGGGTCGCCGGGCGCAGGAAGGCGAACACCGAGTCGAGCGGGAAGCTGTGTTGCTCGCCCAGCGACAGCACCACCCCGTCGTCGGTTGCCGCCGCCTGCAGCTCGAAGTCGAAGTTGACGCAGAACCGCTTGCGCAGCGACAGCCCCCAGGCCCGGTTGATCCGGCCCCCGAACGGGGTGTGCAGGACCAGCTGCATGCCACCGCCCTCGTCGAAGAACCGTTCTGCCACAACGGTGTCCTGGGTCGGTACGACCCCGAGGGCGGCAACCGTCTCGGCGACGTAGTCGACGATCTGGACCGCCCCCGCCTCGTTGACCGCCCCCGCCTCGCACAGCCAGGCGATCGCCCCGGCCCGGTCGCCCAGCCGCCCGGCAACCTCGGCCCGCAGCCGAGCCACAGCGTGAGACAGTTCCGCGGTCCGGGCAGGCGCCTCGCCGAACCAGAACGGCACGGAGGGGGGCGCCCCCTGAGCGTCGACGACCCGCACCTTGCCCGACTCGACCCGGCGCACCCGCCACGAGGTGTTGCCGAGCAGGAACACGTCGCCGGCGCTCGACTCGATCGCGAAGTCCTCGTTGAGCTTGCCGACGAACACCTCGTCCGGCTCGGCGATCACGTCGTAGTCGGCGGTGTCCGGGATCGCTCCGCCGCAGGTGATCGCCGCCAGCCGCGCCCCCCGCCGGCCGGAGACGAGCCCGTTGACCTGGTCCCGGTGCAGGTGGGCGCTCGCCCGGCCCCGCCGGGTCGAGAACCCTTCGGACAGCATCACGATGACCTGGTCGAACTCGGCCCGGGTGAGCTCGCGGTAGGGGTAGGCGCGGCGGGCCATCGCCCACAGCTCCTCCTCGGCGACCGGCCCGCTCGCCGCGGTGGCGACGATCTGCTGGGCCAGGATGTCGATCGGCTTGGCTGGCATGATCACCCGGTCGAGCTCGCCGGCCCGGGCTGCCTGCACCGCCGCCGCGCACTGCACCAGCTCGTCCCGGGTCAGCGGGAACAGGACCCCCTTCGGCGTGCCCCCGATCCAGTGACCGGACCGGCCGATCCGCTGCAGCATCGTCGCCAGCGCCCGGGGCGGGCCGAGGTGGACCACCAGGTCGACGTGGCCGATGTCGATCCCCAGCTCCAGCGATGCGGTAGCGACGACGGCCCGGAGCGACCCGCTCTTCAGGCCCTCCTCGGCGGCGAGCCGGGTCTTGCGGGACAGGCTGCCGTGGTGAGCGCCGACCTTGCCCTCGCCGAGCCGGGCCTCGAGCTGGTGCGACACCCGCTCGACCAGTGCCCTGGTGTTGACGAAGATCAGGGTGCTGCGGTGGGCCTCGACCAGCTCGACCATCCGGCCGTAGACCTCTTCCCACTGCTCGTGGCTGACGATCGGCCCGAGCGGCAGCGAGGGCACCTCGACTGCCAGCTGCCAGTCCCGGCGGTGGCCGACATCGATCACCGCGCAATCCGGGGCGCCGGCCCCGTCTACCCGGGACGTCCCCACCAGGAGCCGGGCGATGTCCTCGATCGGCTTCTGGGTGGCCGACAGGCCGATCCGCTGCCGCCTGCCGCCCTCGAGCGCGTCCAGCCGCTCCAGGCTGAGCGCCAGGTGGGCGCCGCGCTTGTCGCCGGCGACGGCGTGGATCTCGTCCACGATCACCGTCCGGCAGGTCGCCAGGAAAGCCCGGCTCCGCTCGGCGGTCAGCAGGATGTAAAGCGACTCCGGGGTCGTGATCAGGATGTGCGGAGGCCGGCGGACCATCAGGTTGCGCTCGGCAGCCGGGGTGTCGCCCGAGCGCACCGCCACCCGGATCTCGGGCAACGGGGTCCCGGCCTCCTCGGCCAGCTTCCGGACCGCCGCCAGCGGCTGGGTCAGGTTCTTGTGGATGTCGTTGCCCAGCGCCTTCAGCGGCGAGACGTAGACGACGGAAGTCTCATCCTTGAGCGTCCCCGCCATGGCCGCGGT
>DAIQBQ010000293.1:0-4046 GCA_036781065.1 Actinomycetota bacterium | reverse complement strand
CGCCCTGGCCATGGCCTCGGCGTTCTTCGGGCTGGAGTGCCAGGTGTACATGGTGGGCGCCTCCTACCGCCAGAAGCCGGGGCGGCGGGTCATGATGGAGACCTGGGGGGCACAGGTGGTCTCGTCCCCGTCAAACAAAACCGAGGCGGGCAGGGCGATCCTGGCCGCCGACCCGGACTCGCCCGGCTCGCTCGGCATCGCCATCTCCGAGGCGGTCGAGGACGCCGCCAAGCGGGCCGACACCAAGTACGCCCTGGGCAGCGTGCTCAACCACGTGCTGCTGCACCAGACCGTCATCGGCCTGGAGGCAAAGGAGCAGATGGCCTTGGCCGGCGACTACCCGGACGTGATCATCGGCTGCGTCGGCGGCGGCTCCAACTACTCCGGGCTCGCCTTCCCGTTCGTCCCGGACAAGACCCGCCAGGGCCGGGAGCTGCGCTTCGAGGCGGTCGAGCCCACAGCCTGCCCGACGCTGACCGAGGGCAGCTTCGAGTACGACTTCGGCGACACCGCCGAGACCACCCCGCTGATCGAGATGCACACCCTCGGCCACAGGTTCATCCCGCCGCCGATCCACGCCGGCGGGCTGCGCTACCACGGCGACGCCCCGGCGCTGTGCCGGCTGGTCAAGGACGGCGTGATCGAGGCGGTCGCCTACCCGCAGACCAAGGTCTTCGAGGCGGCGGTCGAGTTCGCCCGCACCGAGGGCATCATCCCGGCACCCGAGTCGGCACACGCGGTGCGGGCGGCGATGGACGAGGCCCGGGCGTGCAAGGAGACCGGCGAGGACACGACGATCCTGTTCGGCCTCTCCGGCCACGGCCTGCTCGATCTGTCCGCCTACCAGGACTTCCTGCACGGGGACCTGATCGACAGTTGACCGGGAATCGGCGGCGGCCGGCGACGTCTGACCCGCCCGGCCGGCTTCAGGGCTAACACTGACTACGACGCGGCGGCCACAAGCAGCGGGGCTGAAATCTGGGCCGAGTGAGCAGAAACGGGCGTGATCACACCCCTGGCTGCTCACTCACCCCGGAAACGCGAACCCGTGGACAGTGGGTCGCGCCGAGGTGGTCGAGCGCCTGGGCCGGGTCATCGGGGACCGCTCCGGCAGGAACCGGCGGGAAAGGAAGGCCCGGTTCGCCGGAGGCTCGGCGGTGATCAGCCGGTCGTGGCAACAGCCGGGACCGGCGCCGGCGCCCGTTCCTGCATCGTGACCGGTAGGAGCGGCAGGACAAACAGCATGGCGATGAACACCCAGATGTCGGAGTTCTCCAGGATGTAGCCGATCGGGGTGGCCGCGTGGGCGTTGATCATCAGGTTGCCGATCTGCGGGACCGGGGCGATGAAGGCGACGAGGAGGAGCGCCGCGACCGCCATCCGCCGCGGCGTGGTCGCCCACGCGGCCAGGGCGCCGAACATCATGATGATCCACACCGCGTGGTGCTGCCACGAGATCGGCGAGATCAGCACCGCGCTCAGCCCGACCAGGGCCACGGCGGCGACTTCGCAGCCGGTGCGGTGTGCCTTGGCCGCCCGCCACAGCCCGGCGACCGCCACCACCGCCACCCCCGGGAACCACAGCCAGTGCGGCCAGTTCAGGTGGTAGATCAGCCCGTTGATCGACTGGTTGAAGAACTTTTTGGGGTTGCCCGGACGGTTGAGCCGCCAGAGCAGGTGAAACCAGTACTCGCTGGAGCCGCTCGGCAGGATGGCCGCCGCCAGCCCCTCGCAGACCACGAAGGCGACAGCCGACCGCAGCGCCGCCGCCCACTGCCTGGTGACCGCGAAGTAGACGACGAAGAGGCCAGGGGTGAGCTTGATCGCGGCAGCGATCCCGCACAGCACCCCCCGGTAGCGGGTCAGCCGGGTGCAATCGATCAGGCAGATCAGGCCCAGGAAAATGTTGACCTGCCCGTAGGCGATCGTCTGGCTCATGGGGATGGTCCAGGCGAAGGCGACCACGGCAACCGCCATGTACCCCGGGTGGTCGAGCCCCCACTTCTCGAGCGCTGGCCGGATCAGCCACCACACCATCACGCCGAGCATCACCAGGTTGGCTGCGGTCCAGGTGACCTGAGCCATGCGGGCGGGCTGGAGGCCGAGCGGGATCACCGCAAAGGCGGCAAAGGGCGGGTAGGTGAACGGCAGGTCGACACGCAGACCGTGGCCGAAGTGGGGCCCGTAGGGGGCCTTGCCATGGAGGGCGAGGATGCCGGCGGTCCGGTAGATGTCGAGGTCGCCAGGGATGAAGCCGCTGCGGAACTTGAAGAACAGCAGCGGGCCGACGCCGGCCGCGAACAGCAGCGCAGCGATCAGCAGGTCCCGGCCGGGCGGGAGCCGGAGCCCCGACCAGGGAGACCGCTTGGGAGCCGTCGCCACCGGCGGGCCGGGTGGCGCAGCCCGGACAATGCGGCGATCGCCCTCACCTCGCGTTCGGTCGGACGTCGCCACCGGCAGCCGGCTCCCTCCCTGGTCGACGCCGAGACAGCACCGGGCCCGGCGTGGGGAAGGCCAAAGTCTACCGACGGTCCGTTCTGGTCGCCGTCTGGGCGAACCCAGCCCGCCCGACCGGGACCCTCGAGATCTGGAGGCTTACAGCTGACCGAAGAACGAAGCGATCGCCGACAGCAGGTGGTGGACGATGCCGCCGTGCCCCTTGTGGCCGGACTTGCCCGGGTGGGCTGGCGCCGAATCGGTCCGGGCCATCACCTGGACGATCGGGGTGGCCGCAGTCGGCACGGTGATCGGCTCGGCTGCCGGGGCAGCCTGCGTTTGGCTCGTGGCAGGGGCGGGCGGGGGCGCGGTCGCCGGCGGAGCGGCCGGGGTCGACTCCGCCGGGGTCGACGGGGTCGACGGCTTGGTTGTGGCGATCGTTTTCGCCGGGGCTGCCGGAGCGGTGGTGTGGACCGGCGCCGGGGTCGAGGGGGTCACCGGCTTCGGGGCGGGGGGCGGCGCGGGGGCGGAGACTGGGCTGCCTGTGCCCATGAAGTCCTCGGTCACCCACATCGTCCCGTTGCCGTCCACGACGACGCCTACCCCGACGACCGAGTAGGCGGTGTCAAGGATGTTGGCCCGGTGCTCCGGCGAGTTCATGAAGGCGGTGGCGATGGCGTCGCACGACGGGCCCTCACCGACGTTCTCGCCAAGGTTCACCCAGTCGGAGGGGGCGACGTTCGGCAAGTTGAGGTTGTGCGAGAGAACCTGGGCCGCCACCATGCTCTGCGTCCAGGTCGTGGCAATCGACTCCAGCGCCGAGTTGACGCCGAGGGCGCCGAGCCCGTTGCCGGCGCGGGCGGAGTTGATGGCGGAAATGAAGCACGAATCGTTGGCAGTCGTGGCAAACGCCGGGGTGAACCCCCCGAGGATCCCGGGGAGAGCCAGAAACGCCGCTGCTCCCACCACGACCATGGCACGACCGGTCCGCTTGCTCACCAGAACTCCTCCTTCGGCGGTCTGGCGGCCTTCCCCAGGAAGGTCCATGACTTTGCGTCCCCGGGTCACCCCGGGTTTGCCTTTTCGAGAGGCTCAGTGCGAGCCCTCGGGCGCTTCCGTGCTTACTGCTCGTGTCTAAACATCGTCAAGCGCCGAGCCCATCTCAATGACAAGACTGCACCATCTTTTGCGTGGTTTGGGGCGACCTTTTGGGGGAGCCAACAGAGCCAGGGAGGAACCCCCCAATGGACTGATCGGCCCCCCATTACCTCCTCGCCATGCTTTTGCGTGTGAACAACCGCCATATACACCGTTCCTCACACACGAAAGATCCAGAAGGCTAGGGGACGCCGGGAGATCCTTCGCCGGGCATGGGCCGCCCCATTCTTACCCGGACAAGTTCGGAAAAGGCGGCCGGCCGCGCCCCGGGCGGAGCACGCTGGGGCCGCCCGGAGCGTGAAGCCCCGTGCACACCCCGGGTAGCCCTGGCTTCACTCGTCTGGGGGAGGGCGCCGGCAAAACGACGCCGGGCGACAAGCCGGGATGTGCGCCGAGGAACCCGCCCAAGGGCGCCGGGCGACTCGGGAGGGGAGGGAGGGGAGGGAGGGAGG
>DAIQBQ010000292.1:0-4050 GCA_036781065.1 Actinomycetota bacterium | reverse complement strand
AGCCCGAGCAGCCGGCCGATCTCCCCACCCGCGGCCGCGGTGTGCATGCCGAGTACGACGTTGTCCACGACGCTCAATGCCGGGAAGAGCCGCACCCGCTGGAAGGTCCGGGCGAGGCCCCGGGCGGCCAGCCGGTGCGGGCGCCACCCGGTGACGACCTGGCCGGCAAACCGCACCTCGCCCTGATCCGGCCGCTGGAAGCCGCTGACCAGGTCGATCAGGGTGGTCTTGCCGGAGCCGTTCGGGCCGATCAGCCCCACCAGCTCGCCCTCGGCCACGGACAGGTCGACCCCGGCAACGGCGGTCACACCACCGAAGCGCCGGGCAAGGCCGGTGGCCTCGAGGATCATCGCTGCCCCTGCCGCAGCAGCCGCCGGATGCCCACCTTCCCGCCGAGCAGGCCCTGCGGGCGGAAGATCACCACCACGATCAGCAGGGCGCCGTAGACGACGTCGCGGTAGCTCTGGGCGAAGCGCACGACCTCGGGCAGCGAGGTGAGCACGGTCGACCCGACGACCGGCCCGGCCACCCGCCCGGTGCCCCCGAAGGCGGCGAAGACGAGCACGTCGACCACCCGGGTGAACGAGTAGAGGTTGGTGTCGATGAAGAAGTTGATGTGGGCCTCCATGGCTCCGGCGAAAGCGGCCAGCGCCGCGCCGAGGACGAAGGCGATCAGCCGGTAGCGGGCGACGTCGATCCCCTGGGCGGCGGCGGCGAGCGGGTCCTCGCGGATGGCGTCCCACCCCCGTCCGAGCCGGGTCTGGGTCATGCGCCATAACATCACGCCGGCGAGCGCGAGGGAGAGGTAGATCGGCAGCAACGAGGTGCTGGCTCCCGGCACGCTCAGCCCCAGGCCTTCGCCGGTGATCGGGATGTTGAGGATGGCGGAGACGACGACCTCCCCGAACCCGATGGTGGCGATCGCCAGGAAGATGCCCGACAGCCGCAGTACCGGGAGGCCGATCGGCACCGCCAGCACGGCCGCCGCCAGGCATCCGGCCAGCACCGCCAGCGGGACTGGGACGCCCACGTTGATGTGGAGCAGGACGGAGGTGTAGGCGCCAACCGCCATGAACCCGACATTGGCCAGGGTCAACATCCCGGCCCGGAGGGTGATGTACATCGACAGGGTGAGCAGGGCGTTGATCCCGATCTGCCCCAGCAGCAGCTGGTGGGCGCGGTAGAAGGTCAGCGGGTTCGTGAACAGCTGGACGAAAAACTGCACGCGCGCCTAAGCGGTTCAGACCTGCCGGGCCACCCGCCGGCCACTGAGGATGCCGCCCGGGAAGGCGACCAGGGCGACGAACAGCAGGGCGTAGGCCACCCCGGTAGAGACGTTCGACCCCAGGAGCACCAACGCCGCCACCTCGGCGAGCCCGAGCAGGAAGCCGGCGACCACCGCCCCGCGCACCGATCCCATCCCACCCAGGACCATGACCACCAGCCCTTTGAGCTCGATCTGGTCCCGGCCCACGAACGGGCTGATGTCGTGCTGGGAGAGGCCGTATAAGATGCCGGCGATCGCCCCCAGCGCCGAGGAGATCACCAGCGTCCAGGCGATGACCGCGTCGACGTTGATCCCCATCAGCTGGGCGGCCCGTGGGTTCTCGGCGACCGCCCGGATCGCCCGGCCGAGGCGGCTCTGCTTCAAGAAGGCGGCGAGCAGGACCGCCAGCGCCAGGCTGAGGGCGAGTGTGGCCACCTTGGCGTCGTCGACCACGATCGACCCGAGGTGCACTGATCCTTGGAACGGCGCCGAGGCCGGGTAGGCGCGGGAGTTCGCTCCAAAGCGCACCTCGGCCAGGTTGACGAAGATCAGCGCCAGCCCGATCGTGGTGAGCAGGGCGCTGAGCGGCGGCGCCGAGCGCCGGCGCAGCGGCCGCAGCGCGACGTAATCGATACCCAGGCCGACGAGCGCGCAGGCTGCCACGGCCAGCGCCGCCCCGGCAAAGAACGGGAGGCCGAAGGTGACGGCGAAGGCGTAGGTCAGGACGGCCCCAAGCATGAACACAGCGGAGTGGGCGAGGTTCAGGATGTCGAGGACCCCGAAGACCAGCGTGTAGCCGACGGCGAAGAGGGCGTAGATGCTGCCGGTGAAAATCCCGTTGAGCGTCTGCGGCAGGAGCGTGCCTCCGGCGGCGAGCAGCAGCGGGCCCCCGGCGGAGGCGTGGACCACTAGGACGGCTGGACGGTCTGCACCAGGTTGAAGCCTCCGGCGCCGTTCATCGACACGACGTAGATGGGCTGGTGGACGTCGTGGGTGGACGTGAAGCTGAACGGTCCGAGCGGCGTGTCGATGGAGACCTTCTCGAGGGCGTTCCGGATCGCCGTGCGGTCCGCGGCCAGGTTTGTGAAGGTCAGGTTAGCCGACTTGAGGGCCGCTGCGAAGAGGTAGACGGCGGTGTAGGCCTGGGCGGCGAACTGGTCGGGGTTCTGGTTGTACTTGGCCTTGTAGGCGTTGACGAAGTTGGTGTTCACCGTCGTGGTGACGCCCAGGAACCAGGCGCTCCCGGACTGGGCGCCGTTCCCGCCCGCCCCGGCCTGCTGGGAGACCGCTGAGGAGTTGAACCCGTTGCCGCCGACGATCGGCCCGGTGTAGCCCTGCCGCCGCAGCTCGACGATGTACGCCGCCGGCACGCCACCGACCGCCGAGATCGCCACCATGTCGGGCTTCTTGGCCAGCATCTTCGTGACGAAGCTGGAGAAGTCCGTCGTTGCCTTGGGGAACGACTCGGTGTCAACCAGGTTCAGGTTATCGGCCGTGAAGGTCGTCTTGAAGATCGCCGCCCCGTCGGAGGAGAACTTGTCATCGTTGGCGTAGGCCAGGGCGATGGTCGCCGGGTGGTACTTGCCGATCGCCACGGTGACATTGGCCGGCACCGCCGTCGCCTCGCCGAGGCTGTCCCGGAAGATGTAGTCGCAGGGGCCGTAGGGGCAGGTCCCGACGATGCCGTTGCCGGTGTTCGACGGAGCGATCACCGGGGTCTTGAGATTCTGGGCGACCGGGTGGGCGCCGACGGCGGTATTGGACAGCGTCGGGCCGATGATCCCGTCGACCATCGTCTGCTGGATCAGCGTCTGGAACTGCTGGGCGCCCTGATTCTGGTCCGAGCCGTCGTCGACGATGGTGATGTTCAGCTTGGCCCCGTCGATGCCCTGAGCGTTGATCTCGCTCTCGGCGAGCTCGATGCCGTTCTTCTGCTGGGGGCCGTAGATGCTGCCCGTCCCGGTGAGCGACAGGTCGGCGCCAAGCTGGATGGTCTTACCGGCGTACTTGCCGGCCGTGGAGCCGGCGGTGGATGCCTTCTTGCTACAGGCGGCGAGGATCAGGGCGCATACGATCAAGAGGCACGCTGTGCCCTTCCGTACCGGGCCCCCCACTGTGTGTCTCACGCCCCGGTAATAGTAGGGATCGGGTATCGCAAAGTCCAAACACAGCCCTGTGCAAGCCTTTGCGCCCGGCTCCCGCGGGCTGCCAGCGCGCACACCAAGAAAACGCCGGCGTCGCCGGACGGCCTCGGTTCAACACGGTACGCCCCGGCCCCCGGGCCTCTCGTCCTGGGCGTTCACGCCGCTGCCGATGGGCCGCCGCGCGGGCAACTGTCCTGATTCCAGGCGCATTCCGCCGGAAAACAGGACAGCCGCCGCGCGGCCGAACGCCACGGCCTGCTGCGTGTCCCTCATAGGACACGAATAGGACACGAATAGGACACCAACCCGTAGCGGCGTCGATGCAGCCCGGGAGATCAGACCGTTCGCCTCGCCCCGGCCCCCGGGCCCTCTCGTCCTGGGCGTTCACGCCGCTGCCGGTAGGCCGCCGCGCGGGCAACTGTCCTGATTCCAGGCGCATTCCGCCGGAAAACAGGACAGCCGCCGCGCGGCCGAACGCCACGGCCTGCTGCGTGTCCCTCATAGGACACGAATAGGACACGAAACCGTTCGCCTCGCCCCGGCCCCCGGCCCTCTCGTCCTGGGCGTTCACGCCGCTGCCGATGGGCCGCCGCGCGGGCAACTGTCCTGATTCCAGGCGCATTCCGCCGGAAAACAGGA
>DAIQBQ010000291.1:0-4068 GCA_036781065.1 Actinomycetota bacterium | reverse complement strand
CCCGCCCCGCCCGCAAGACGATGGGGATGACGATCCCAGCCCCGCCCCGGGCGGGCCGGGTGATCATCGAGCTGTCCGGCGTCTCCTTCGGTTACCGGGCCACCCCGCTCTACGAGCATGTCGACCTGGCGCTGGAGCGGTCGCAGAAGGTGGCGATCGTCGGGCCAAACGGGGCCGGGAAGTCGACGCTGCTCAAGCTGCTCGCCGGGGTGCTGGAGCCGACGGAGGGCACCCGCACCCTGGGCCACAACGCCGAGGTCGGCTACTTCGCCCAGCACCAGGACGAAGCCCTGGTGGCCTCCAACCGGGCGCTGGAAGAGATCACCGCCGTGCTCCCGGCCGGCTCCGGCGTGCGGCCGGGCGACCTGCTCGGCCGGTTTCTGTTCTCCGGCGACGACATGAACAAGCGGGTGGGCGTCCTGTCCGGGGGCGAGCGGCAACGCCTGGCGCTGGCGAAGCTGCTCGCCGCTCCGCGCAACGCGCTGCTGCTCGACGAGCCGACCAACCACCTGGACATCGCCAGCCGGGAGGTGCTGGAGCAGGCGTTGCTCGATTACCGGGGGGCGGTCGTGCTGATCACCCACGACCGGCACCTGATCCGCAGCGTCGCCAACCGCATCGTCGAGGTGCGGGAGGGGACGGTGACCGCACATGAGGGCAGCTACGCCGACTACCTCGCCCGCCGGGAACAAGCAGGCCTTGCCCGCGACCAGCCGGCGGCCGCCCAAATGCAAAAGCAAATGCAAAAGCAAATGCAAAAGGAGAAGCCCGGCCCAGCCGGAGCGCAGACCGCCCAGAGCGCCGCCGACCGGCGCCGCGCCGCGGCCGCTGCCCGGGAGTCGCTCCGCCGGCTGCAGAACTCCCTCGTGCGCATCGAACGGGAGCTGGAAGCGGCATCGGCGGAGTTGGCCGCGATCACCGCCCGCCTGTCCGATCCGGACGTCTACGCGTCGGGCGCCGACGTCGCCCAACTGGTCGACGACTACGAGCGCCAGGCCGGCCGGGTGCGCAGTCTGGAAGCTGCCTGGGAGGAGGCCGCCGGCCGGCTGGAGGCGGAGACGGCGCCCCCTGACCGAACGACAGCCGGGCGAATCCGGTCCGTTCCGGCGAAGAGGCCGTTGCTCTATGATCCTGCCCATGAGCGATGACGGCGAGTGGGAAGACGAAGTCGAAGTCGAAGTCGTCGAGATCGGCGTGACCGATGACGGCGATCTCGAGGACGACGACGAGATCGACGAGGAAGGCGACGAGCTGGAGGTCCCGGTCTCGGAGGAGCTCGAGACGCAGCTTCAGGGTTTCGTGATCATCGAGAACTGGGAGCTGGCGATATCCCGGGCCGAGACGCTCGACTTCCTGGTCGACAACCTGCGTGAGCTCGAAGACGAGGACGCCGTCGACGAGTGGGTGCAGCAGTACGGCGAGCGGGATTTCCACCTTTCCCAGGAGCGCGACGGCCGGTTGGTGATCACCGACGTCTTCCCGGTCTCCGGAGCGCTGCTCGGCCTGATCCCGAAGGCGGTGATCGCACCGCTGTTCGCCGAGCTGACCGCCCAGTCGGACGACGACCTGGAGGGCTGGCTGGAATCGCTGTCCGACCTGATCGGCGACTGGTTGCTCCTGCTGACCGACGAGGAGAAGATGGTCGGCCACCTCATCCGGGCACACGAGCTGCCGGTGGGGAACACCGCCGAGGAGCAGGAGGTCCTGGTGATCAGGCACGCCGAGCTGCACGGGAAGAACTGAGGGCATGGAGCTCGGCTACCCCAAGCGGATCTACATCATGGCCTTCGATCACCGGGGGTCGTTCAAGAAGCTGTTCGGACTCTCCGGCGCGCTCAGCCCCGAGGACCAGGCCCGCGTCGAAGACGGCAAGCGGCTGATCTTCGAGGGCCTCCGGCAAGCGATCACGGAGGGGGCAGACCGGGACCACGCCGGGGTGCTGGTCGACGAGGAGTTCGGGGCGGCGGTGGCCCGCCAGGCCAGGGAGGAGGCGGTCCCGCTCGCCATGCCGGTGGAGAAGAGCGGCCAGGACGAGTTCGACTTCGAGTACCGCGAGGACTTCCCCGCCCATATCGAGTCCTTCGACCCCAGCTTCTCCAAGGTGCTGGTTCGGGCTAACCCCGAAGGTGACAAGGAGATGAACGACCGCCAGTTCGCCCGGCTGAGGCGGCTTTCCGACTGGCTCCACGACCACGACCGCCGCTTCCTGTTCGAGTTGCTGGTCCCGGCCACGCAGTCACAGCTGGACGACGCCGGAGGCAGCGCCGCCCGCTACGACACCGAGGTCCGGCCCACGCTGATGCAGCGCACGATCGAGGAGATCCAGGACGCCGGCATCGAGCCCGACGTCTGGAAGATCGAGGGGATCGACTCGACGGCCGCCTGCGCCGAGATCGCCGCTCTGGTGAAGCGGGACGGGCGGGACGGGGTCGGCTGCATCGTGCTCGGCCGCGGGGCGGACGACGCTGCGGTCGAGGGCTGGCTGCGGGCCGGGGCGGCCGTCCCCGGCTACCAGGGCTTCGCCATCGGCAGATCGATCTTCAACGCGTCGGTGAAGGGCGTGGCAACCGGCACCATGGAGCGTCCCGAGGCGACCCGGCTGATCTCGGAGAAGTACCGCCACTTCGTCGACGTCTACGAGGGCCGGGAATAGGCCGTCGTCGCGCCCGCAACAATCCGGCAGCGATCGTCACCGGGGCAGCGGCTGCGGGGTCCCCCCCATCGACGACTTGGCCTCGCTGATTTGCCGGCGGTACCAGTCCCGCTTGGCCTCGTAGGTGCGGACCGCGGACAGCGCCGCCTCGCCGACCCGGACGACCTCCCGGTGCGACTTGCGCTGCTGGTAGGCGAAGATCAGCCGGTCGTAGGGGCCGGCGGCGTCGAATCCGGCCTGGACTGCCTGCTCGTAGAGCGGGATGGCCTCGTCCACCTTCCCGACTTGCTCCAGGTTCTGCCCGTGGAGGAACTGGCGGACGAGCTCGTCGGCAGCAACCGGAGCGGGTGTGTCCTTGTCCCGGCTCATCGCGCCAGCCTAGCGCGGGCGACCTGGCCGGTCGCTGTTGGTAAGGTTCCCGCCCATGAGCGAGCCGACCGACCCCGGGGCGCAGCACCCGGAACCGACCGAGCAGGAACGCCTCGACATCCTGCGCCACTCGACCGCGCACGTCATGGCACAGGGGGTGCTCTCGCTCTGGCCGGAGGCCCACTACGCCATCGGCCCGCCGATCGAGGACGGCTTCTACTACGACTTCGACATCGGCCGGCCGTTCACCCCCGAGGACCTGGCGGCGGTTGAGCGGGCGATGCGCGGGATCATCGCCCAGGACCAGCCGTTCGTCCGTGAGGAGGTCCCGCTGGCCGCGGCGCTCGAGGTGTTCAAGGATCAGCCGTACAAGGTCGAGATCCTACACGGCATCGGCGAGTCGTCAGACCAGGGGGTGGAGGGCGAGACGGTATCGCTCTACCGGAACCCGCACAGGGGCAAGGACGGCGGCAGCTATCTCGACCTGTGCCGGGGCCCGCACGTCTCGTCGACCGGCCAGATTCCGGCGTTCAAGCTGCTGCGCAGCTCGGGTGCCTACTGGCGGGGCGACGAGCACCGGCCCATGCTCCAGCGCATCTACGGCACCGCCTGGTTCACCCAGAAGGAGCTGGACGACTACCTGCACCGCCTCGAGGAGGCCCAGCGCCGCGACCACCGCCGGTTGGGGACCGAGCTCGACCTGTTCTCCTTCCCGGCTGAGCTGGGCGCCGGGCTGGCGGTGTGGCACCCCAAGGGCGCCCTGGTCCGGCGGATCATGGAGGAGTACTCCCGCCAGGTGCACGAGCGCTCCGGCTACCAGTTTGCCTACACCCCGCACCTGGCCCGCTCGACGCTGTGGGAGACCTCCGGCCACCTCCACTGGTATGCCGAGGGCATGTACCCGCCGATGCAGCTGGAGGAGGCCCAGTACTACGTCAAGCCGATGAGCTGCCCGTTCCACATCCTGATCTACAAGAGCCGGATGCGGTCATACCGGGAGCTGCCGCTGCGGCTGTTCGAGTTCGGCACCTGCTACCGCTACGAGC
>DAIQBQ010000290.1:0-4073 GCA_036781065.1 Actinomycetota bacterium | reverse complement strand
AGAGGGCGATCTGCGCCGACTCCTTCATCACGTCGCCCAGCTGGCCGGTGAGCGTCAGCCCGCCCTTCCCGCCGTCCATGACAGTCGCCTCGACGAAGAGCACGTCGCCCCCGGCGCCGGTGACCGCCAGGCCGGTGGCCACACCCGGGACCGCGGTGCGCTCCGCCGCCTCGAAGTGGAACTTCGGCCGGCCGAGGAACTCCCGCACCCGGGCCTCGTCGATCACGACCGGTGCGGTCAGCTCGCCGGCGGCGATCTTGGTGGCCGCCTTGCGCAGCACCTTGCCCAGCTCCCGCTCCAGGTTGCGGACGCCCGCCTCACGGGTGTGGTCGGCGATGACCTTGCGCAGGGCGCCGTCGGTTACCTCGACCTCCTCGGGCTGCAGGCCGTTGCGCTCCAGCTGCCGGGCCAGCAGGTGGTTCCGGGCGATGCCGAGCTTCTCGTCCTCGGTGTAGCCGTCGATGTTGACGATCTCCATCCGGTCCAGCAACGGGCCTGGGATGGTGTCGGCGACGTTGGCGGTCGGGATGAACAGCACGTTGGACAGGTCCAGGTCGACCTCCAGGTAGTGGTCCCGGAAGGTGTTGTTCTGGGCCGGGTCCAGCACCTCGAGCAGTGCCGAGGACGGGTCGCCCCGCCAGTCGGCACCGACCTTGTCGATCTCGTCCAGCATGATCACCGGGTTGTTGGTGCCGGTCTCCTTGAGCGCCCGGGCGATGCGTCCGGGCAGTGCCCCCACGTAGGTGCGCCGGTGGCCGCGGATCTCGGCCTCGTCGTGGATGCCGCCGAGCGACACCCGGGCGAACTTGCGCCCCATCGCCCGCGCCACCGACTCGCCGAGCGACGTCTTGCCGACGCCCGGGGGCCCGACCAGGGTGATGATCGCCCCGGAGCCGCGCCCGCCGGCGGGGGCCAGCCCCCGCTCGTCGCGGAGCTTCTTCACGGCGAGGAACTCGATGATCCGGTCCTTGACGTCGTCGAGGCCGGTGTGGTCGGCGTCGAGCACCCGCCGGGCTTCGGCGATGTCGAAGGTGTCGTCGGTCGACTTCGACCACGGCATCTCGACCATCCAGTCCAGGTAGGTCCGGATCCAGCCGTGCTCTGGGTTCTGCGGGCCCATCCGCTCCAGCCGGTCGATCTCCCGCTCGGCCTCCTTGCGGACTGCCTCGGGCATGCGGGCGTCGGCCACCTTGGTCCGGTACTCGGCGACGACGTCGTCCTCGCCCTCGCCCAGCTCCTTGCGGATGGCGTCCATCTGCATGCGCAGCAGGTGCTCCCGCTGGGCCTTGTCCAGGCCCTCGCTCACGTCGCTGCGGATCTTGTCCTTGAGCGTGGTCTCGGCCAGCGCGTCCTTGCCCCAGCCGATCAGCTTGGTCAGCCGCTGCTCCAGGTCGAAGGTCTCGAGGACCTCCACTTTCTGCTCGATCGTGTAGTTCGGGGAGTACCCGGAGGTGTCGGCGATCTGGCCGGGGTCGTTCATGCCCCGCAGGAACCGGATCGCGTCGCGCGCCCCGCTGTTCTCCAGGATGTTCTCGACGATCGCCTTGTACTCCCGGGCCAGCTCCCGGGCCTTCAGGGTCGGCGGGTCCTCGTCGACCGGCTCGACCCGCACGTGCAACGCCGGGCCGTCGGCGGGCACACCGTTGCCGATGGTCGCCCGCTGCAGGCCGTGCAGCACCACGACCGCGCTGCCGTTGGGCAGGCGGCCCGTGTCCTCGATGTGGGCGATCGTGCCGACCCGGGCGTAGGTCCCGTTGATCCGGGGAACGACAAGCACCATGCCGGCGGCCGATCCCTGGCCGGCCCGGGCGGCATCCAGCGCCTCGTTCGCCTCGTCGCTGTCCACCGACAGCGTGACCTGCATATGAGGAAGGATCACCGCGCGGTCCAACGGAAGGATGGGCAGCACCTGGGTGTCAACATCCATTTCCTGACCTCGCTTTCCAGGAACACGCTCCGCACTCGGAGCTTCTCGATGAGCTGCAACGCCTGCGGGCCCCGGGCATTCCCTTCAAGCCCTGGCAAAAGCGAAAAGTATGGTGGCGAACAGTTTCGATCGGCAATGGTTGAGGCTAAGGGCTATGATCGGAGCATGCCCCCTGCCGCCCCCGCACCCGAGGAGCTGGCCGGCCTGCTGCTCAAGGTCGTCGGGATGCTGCACGACTGCCTCGACGCCGAAGCGGCCTCCCTTGGCCTCTCCTCGCGGCAGGGCCTCGCCTTGCTCCACCTGGCAAAACCCACCCCAATGGGCGACCTGGCGTCCTGCCTGCGCTGCGACGCCTCGAACGTCACCTCGCTCGCCGACCGGCTGGAGGCGCTCGGGCTGGTCGAGCGCGCACCCGCCGCACCCGGGTCGGACCGGCGGGTCAAATGGCTGGTGCTGACGGTCGAGGGTACCGAGGCCCGGCGGCGGCTGCAGCGCCAGCTGGCGGCCCGGCACTCCGCCGTCGGCGCCCTCGATGCCGCCAGCCGGCGGGACCTGGCCGGCCTGCTCCGCCGGATGTCAGGTTCGAGCGAAACGGTCTAACGGTTGACCGGCACCGGCGGGCGGGATTGCGGCCCCGGGTGCATGCTGGGACAAATCAGACTTCAGAGCAGGCCTCTGCGGGTTATTCCCGATTGTGGGATCGGGGCGGCCTGTGGAACCCTGGACGGCAGCGAAGCGTCATAGAGGGGAGGCGGTTGGCCGGGGAGGCTCCTGCGCATTCCTGCGGCCAGCCGGTCCTCAACGATGCGTGGTAGCACGGGTGTCGGTGCCGGTTAAGGGCGGGCGGTGTTGTTCCGATAGGTAACACGTTCATCGCTGGGCTCGTGGTTGCCGCGGGGGAGCGGGGACGGCGGCCAGCACGCACGGAGGGGCGAGGATCGTGGCAAGCCCGAGATGGGCCAGGGGGCGTTGGGGGACCCGGTTAAGTGGGGTCCTGGTAGTCGTTGCCGCCGCCGTCCTCGGTGTGGTGCTGGCCTCTTCCGGCCTGTTCCGGAGCTCGCCGCCGGCGGGCTCTGGCCGCAAGCTCGCCTCCGGCCTGCACCGGCCGTCCACCACCCGGACGGTCCACCACTACGGGGACTCCGGCAGGGACGGCTCGATCCGGCCGGCGCTGGACACCGCGGGCGTCACCGGGACCGTGCTCCCGGACACCGGTGAGGGCGCGGAGATCCAACCGGGCTTCTCCCCCCAGCCGCTGCCGGCCGGCGTGACCGAGGTCACTGCCACGATGAGGGTCGGCGCGCTGGACCGGACCTACGAGACGTTCAAGCCCACAAAGGCGCCGTCGGGCAAGGTACCGGTGCTCGTCGTGCTCCACGGCAACGGCACGCCGCTGTGGCTGGAAATCGAGCGGGACGGCCTGCTGCCGCTGGTCAGCTCGGGGCGGGCGATCCTGGTCTATCCCGACGGCTACCTACGCTCCTGGAACGCCGGGGTGTGCTGCCCACCCGCAGCCCCGGCCAACGTCGACGACGTCGGTTTCATCACCCAGGTGATCGACACCGTCGCCCACAACAAGTCGGTAAGCGCCGTCGACCTCGCAGGCTTCAGCAACGGGGGCCGGATGGCGTACCGGATGGTGTGCACCGATCCCCGCCTGGTCAAGTCGTTTGTGGTCGTCGATGCCGTCCAGGCGGTCGACTGCACCCCGGGCCGGGCGGTCTCGCTGCTGCAGATCGACGGCACCGAGGACGGGATCGTCGCCTACGACTCCGCCGACACCCCCCACGCCATCGGTAGCTTCATCGAGCTCACCGCCACCCAGCAGGTGGCCGCCTGGAGCCGGCGGGACGGGTGCAGCGGCGACGTCACCAGCCGGGCGATGGGCAAGCTGGAACTGCTCGCCTGGCTGCACTGCGCCGACGGGACCGCGGTGCAGTTCGCCACCTATCAGGGGCAGGCTCACGGCTGGCCGCAGGGCATGCCGGGCACGCCGTCGGCGGCCGACGAGCTGTGGTCGTTCGTCAACAACCCACAATCGGTGCCCGCGCCGGGAGCGCTCCCAGCGCATCTGTAACGGTCTACGCGTTCTTTGGAACGTGCGGGATCACATACGACCTCCAGCTTCCAAAGTACAGTCGTTTGA
>DAIQBQ010000289.1:0-4091 GCA_036781065.1 Actinomycetota bacterium | reverse complement strand
CCCGCCGCCCCCGGCCGCCGTCCCCGCGCAGCCCCCGGCCGCCGCCCTCCCGCAGCCCCAGCAACCCCCGGCGAGCCCGGCACCGCCGCCCGGCCCCAGCGCCCCGCAAGGGCCGCCCCGGGGCGACCTGGCTGATGTACCGCTCTGGGACCCGGCGAAGTCGAACCCTTCCAACAGCGAATAGACGGAGTCGGGCGTGCCGCAGCTTGCCCTGAGCATCCTTAAGTACCTGTTCCTTGGCCTGATCTTCCTCTTCCTGGCCCGGGCGGTCCGCGCCATGTACATGGAGATCAACGGCCCCCGCTCGCCACGCACCCCGAACGCACCGGCGGCGGCGGCCAGCAGCAGATCGGGTAAACCACCGGACAAGGTGGCGCTCCTGGCTGGCGGGCAACGGCCCCGGCTGTACGACCTCGGCGACGAGTTGATCGTCGGCCGCTCGGACAAATGCCATATCCCGGTAGTGGACACCTACGTCAGCCAGGTCCACGCCCGGGTCTTCCGGCGCAACGGCCAGTTCTTCATCGAGGATATGGGGTCAACGAACGGGACCTATCTGAACAGCCGGAAGGTCGCCGGCCCCACTCCGGTCAACCGGGGCGACCGGGTCCGGGTCGGGCGTACCGAACTCGAGTTCCGGCGGTGACGGTCGGCGGTGACGCGTCGGCGAGGAAGTCGGTGACGAACCGGTGAGGAGTTGGTGAGGAGCCAATGAGCAGCCAGCCCGAGCTCCGCCACGCCGTCGTCACCGACGTCGGGCTGGTGCGCTCCAACAACGAGGACGCCTACCTCGTCGCTCCACCGCTGTTCGCGGTTGCCGACGGCATGGGCGGCCACAGGGCCGGCGAGGTCGCCTCCGCCGAGGCGATCGAGACGCTTGCCGCCCAGGCGGGCCACGACACCGACTCGCTGGTCGCCGCCGTCCACGCCGCCAACGAGGCGGTCTTCGCCCGGGCGACCGACAACCCGGCGCTGACCGGGATGGGCACCACCATCACCGCCATGCTGTCGACCGGGGGCTCGGTCCAGATCGTCCACGTGGGCGACTCCCGCGCCTACCTGCTCCGCGGTGGCCGGCTCCGGCGGCTGACCCAGGACCACACGGTCGTCGACCGCCTCGCCCGCGAGGGCAAGATTTCCCCGGCCGACGTCGAGCACCACCCCCAGCGCTCGGTCCTGGAGCGGGCGCTCGGGGTCGGCCCGGACGTCGACCTCGACGTGCAGCTGATCGACATCCACCCGGGCGACCGGCTCCTGCTGTGCACCGACGGCCTTACCTCGATGCTGGAGGACGACGGGATCCGTTCGGTCCTCCTCAACGAGCGCGAACCGCAGTCCGCCGCCCAGCGGCTGGTCGACGAGGCGCTGCAGGCGGGGGGCAAGGACAACGTCACCGCCCTGGTGGTCGACGTGCCCCGCGGCCGCGGATCCGAAGCCGAGCGCACCGCCGAGCAGCCCGTCATCCCGGTCGAAGGAGCCGGCCCGTTCGGCCCGAAGGGCGTCCCGCCGCCACCCAGAAGGCTGACCACCCCCGGGCCGGCCACCACCGTCACCTCCCGGGCCGACCCCGCCGGGGCCGGCATGACCAGCCTCGGCCTCCCCGCCCAGCGGGCACCCGGGCGACGGGGACCGGGGGGCGCCAAAAGCGGCATCCCTGGTCCGCAGCTGGCCTCGGCGCCCCCGGCGCCCCCGGCTCGCCTCCCCGAGGACGAGGCCCCCCCGGCCTTCCACCGCCGGCCGGCGGGAGTCCGGCTGCTGATTGCCACCGCCATCGTCGTCCCACTGCTCGTCATCGGCCTGGTGAGCGGCTGGGTCGCCGTCCACAACGCCTGGTACGTCGGCCAGTCGGGGGGCGACGTCGCCGTCTTCCGCGGCGTCCCGGGTTCGTTCGCCGGCCTCAAGATCAGCACGCTCAACTACAAGACGACCCTGACCGTCTCCAGCCTCCCGCAGGTGTACCGGACCCAGGTCCGCCAGGGGATCTCCGCCAGCGGCAAGGCGAACGCCCTGCACATCGTCGACAACTACCGGACCTACGCCGACCAGGCGGCCACACCGCCGCCGACGCCCCCGGCCGCGGTCACCGCCACCATGGGGGCCTCCCCGTGATCCCAGGCTCGGTCAAGCGCAACACCGAAGCCTCGCTCCTGCTCCTCGCCTGCGTCGTCGCGGTCGGGGGCTACTGGCTGACGTCGTTGTCGCGCAAGCCCGGGGTCCCGCACGGCCTGGCGCTGTTCGCCGGGGTCTTCGTCGGCGTCTACCTGGCCGCCCACCTCGCCGTGCGCCGCTACGCCCCAAACTCCGACCCGCTGTTCCTCCCGATCGCCGCGCTGCTCAACGCCATCGGCCTGGTGCTGATCTCCCGCCTCGACCTGGGCACCCACAACAACCTGGCCAGCGCCCAGCTGCGCTGGATGGTGATCTCGGTGGCGGTCTTCATCGCCACGCTCGCGCTCATCAACGACGTCCGGGCGCTGGCCCGCTACCGCTACACCTGGGCGCTGGCCGGCGTCGTCCTGATCCTGCTGCCGATCACCCCCCACCTGGGCGAGACGATCAACGGGGCGCGGCTGTGGATCCACATTGGCCCGCTCAGCTTCCAGCCGGGCGAGTTCGGCAAGGTCGCCCTGGTGCTGTTCTTCGCCGGCTACCTGGCCGAGCGCCGCGAGCTGCTGGCGGTGGCGGTTCGTCGTTGGGGCCCGATCGGTATCCCGGAGCTGCGTCACTTCGGGCCGGTCGTCGCTGCCTGGGCGGTCTCGGTCCTGGTGCTCGTCGAGGAGCGGGAGCTGGGCGCGTCGCTGCTGTTCTTCGCCATCTTCGTGGTGATGCTCTGGGTCGCCACGGCCCGCCCGGTGTACCCGCTGTCCAGCATGGTCCTCTTCGCTGGCGGCTCCTACGTCTCCTACGAGGCGCTCAACTACGTGCGCCTCCGGGTCTTCGTCTGGCTGCACCCGTTCCAGGCTGTCCACGGCTCCGGCTACCAGATCGTCCAGTCGCTGTTCTCGCTGGCCACCGGGGGGTTATGGGGCACCGGCCTGGGCCTCGGCCGCCCGGACCTGATACCGGAGGCGGCTACCGACTTCATCTTCTCGGCCGTGGGGGAGGAGCTCGGCTACATCGGCACCACCGCACTGCTGTGCGCCTACGCAATCTTCGCCGCCCGGGCGTTCGGGCTGGCCACCAGGTGCCGGGACGACTTCTCGAAGCTGCTCGTCACCGGCCTGGCGACCGTGTTCTCGCTCCAGACCATCCTGATCATCGGCGGGGTGACCCGGATGATCCCCTTGACTGGTGTCACGTTGCCGTTCATGAGCTACGGAGGCTCCAGCCTGCTGGCCAACTTCGTCGTCGTCGGACTGCTGCTCAGGGCGTCCGAGGACACCGCAGCACCGCCGATCGCTTCGTCCAGCTGGGCTCCGGGCCAGACCACCGAGGTTGGCCCGGCGGGGGGCGGCAGGTGAATCGCCAGATCCGCATCATCGCCCTGATCGCGCTCGTCCTGTTCGCGGCGCTGTTCATCAACATCAACTGGGTGCAGCTCGTCGACGCCCAGCATCTGGCCAACAACCCGAACAACATCCGGATCCTGCTGAAGGAGTACGCCATGCAACGGGGGGCGATCCTGAGTGCCGACGAGAAGAACGCTGCCTACAGCGTCCACACCCCCAGCGACGCCTACAAATGGGAACGCAGCTACCCGCTGGGGTCGCTGTTCGCCGACGTCACCGGCTACGATTCGCTGGTCTACGGCTCGAGCGAGCTCGAGAGCACCCAGAACAAGACGCTGACCGGGCAGACGGGCACGCTGACCATGCAGTCGCTGAGCGACCAGCTGCTCGGCAGCGGCACTGTCGGCAACACCTTGGTGCTCACCATCCAGAGCCAGCTCCAGCAGGTGGCGACCACCGCCCTGGGCAGCCACAAGGGCGCCGTCGTGGCCCTCGACCCAACCACCGGCGCCATCCTGGCCATGGTCACCTCGCCGACCTACGACCCGACGCCGCTGGCGAGCCACGACAACACCACGATCGTCAACGCCTCCTCCATCAACGCCAGCATCTCGGCCGGAACCGGCGCGCACACGCTCCACG
>DAIQBQ010000288.1:0-4093 GCA_036781065.1 Actinomycetota bacterium | reverse complement strand
TCGGCTTGCACGTCTCTGACTTCACCTGGCCAGGCGGCCCCGGGCTGATCGCCGCTGATCTGGCACGGTGGCGGCGGCGGCAGAGGACCAGGGCTTCGCCAAGCTGAGCGTGATGGACCACATGTGGCAGATCGGTTTGCTCGGCCCGCCGGAGCACGAAATGCTGGAGGCATATACCACCCTCGGCTACCTGGCAGGTCAAACGAAACGAATCGAGCTGCTGGCGTGGGTGACCGCGGTGGTGTACCGGGAGCCGGGATTGGTGGCCAAAGCGGGCACTACGCTCGATGTGCTCTCGGGTGGTCGGGCGTGGCTGGGGATCGGGGCGGCATGGAACGAGCCCGAGGCCCGAGGCCTCGGCCTGGTGTTCCCCCCGACGGCCGAGCGATTCGAGCGCTTGGAGGAGGCACTGCAGATCTGCCTGCAGATGTGGAGCGACGACGACGGCCCGTTCTCTGGGAAGCATTACCGCCTCGAGCGGACGCTCAACTCGCCACAGTCCCTGACTCGGCCGCACCCCGCGATCCTCATCGGCGGTGCAGGCGAGCGGAAGACCCTGCGGCTGGTGGCTCAATACGCCCAGGCCTGCAATATTTTCGCTGGTCCCGATATCGGGCACAAGCTCGACGTTCTTCGCCGGCATTGCGATGACGTCGGTCGCGACTACGACGAGATAGAGAAGACGGTTATGGGCCCACTCGACCCGGGGCCGGCCGGCGCCGGCGTGGGCGAACTGATCGAATCGATGCGCCGCTTGGCCGGCCTGGGAATCACCCATTATCACGGGTCAATACCCGGCGTCACCTCGATCAGCCCGATCGAGTTGCTGGGCGAACGGGTGATTCCCGCCGTGGCAGACTTTTAGCCCGGCTGGTGGCAGCCTGGGTTGGTAGCAGGCCGGGCTGGTAACAGGCCGGGCGGGTGACTGACGGCGCGCCCCGTCCCCGCCTGCCAGTCGGCCTTTGGTCATGACGTTCGTACGTCCGGTCTCTTCCCTTTTGTGCAGTTCTATGAGCTATATCGACGGTTTCTGCATAGTGGGTCACGGCAAGAGCGCTTTGGCTGGCAGAACGGCTTGTTGCGGTGAGAGACTTCAACGTGACCGCCGAGGAGGTCGCGGCACCTGGAGCACCACCCGTCCGACGGATGGCCCGTCCTCCCCGCTCCCCGTCGACACCGGCCGAGCGCTTGAAGCTTGGTTCGACTCTCATCGCTGCGGACTGTGGGTCAAGTCTTCCGAGAAGGGGCGTCCGGCTCCCTGCGGAGGACCGGGGTGTTCGGCTCCCTGCCGAGCACCGGGGTGTTCGGCTCCCTGCCGAGCACCGGGGTGTCCTTCTCCCTGCGAGCACCGTATGCAGACTTCGGGTCGTGCCGCCATGGAGGCAGACAAGGCGGGCCACCACCAGCCGATCGAGATCGCCAGAGGACCGGCGTCGCACATGAGTGGCGCGCTGGCGCCCTCGTGCTTCTGGGCGCAGCGATCGGATTCACGGCGGTACCAGGCGGCGATGTCGCCTACCCTGGCCAGCGTCATCTCTCGTATGAGGTTTTACTGGCCTTACTGGCCTTACTGGCCTTACTGGCCGGAGCCGCTAAAAGGCTTCTGGCCAGGTACAAAGGACGCGGGGACGTAGCTCAGCTGGCTAGAGCACCTGCTTTGCAAGCAGGGGGTCGTGGGTTCGAGTCCCATCGTCTCCACGCAAAAGTCCTGGTGAGGGGCCTAAACGGACTTGGTGGGAAGGGACCGAAGGGTCTGGCGGTAGCCACCCGGTAGCCACCGGGTCGACGAGGCCGGACGCTACCGACCGCCGGCGGAGGGTCCCGGCGGTCGAGCGTCGCGGTTGGTGTCGGCTGCTGGCGGTGGGGCCGCCATTAGGTGATGAGCGCTACCCGCTGTTCCTTGTCCGACCGGCAAGGTGCCGATTAGGGATGCCCCCGACGACGGTCCGCCTCGCCCGTCGGGATCCGGGAGTGGCCTTGGCCCGTCTTCACCAGGCCGAGGCCACGATGGCGTCGGAGTTGGCGGCGGTCCGCCAGGCGATCGTCGATATCGAATCAACGCTCGCGGCCGCCGTACCGCCGTCCAGCCTGCTCACTGTGGCGGAGGCTGCCCAAGAACTCCGGGTCTCTCGTAGCCGGATCTTTCAGCTACTTGCTGCTGGGGAGCTGGAGGGGGTGCGACTCGGCCGGTCGCGATGCCTGATCCGCCGGTCGATCGAGGAGTTTGTCGTGCGGTTGGGAAAGCCATGACGAAGGCCGCGAATGGCCGGTCGTCGATCTACCGCCACGACGATGGTTGGCACGGGTGGGTGAGCTTCGGCCTGGCGCCCGACGGTACGCGCCGGCGCAAGCATGTCCGCGGCGCGACCAAACGGGAAGTGGCCGAGAAGGTCGTCCGCTTGGACGCCAGCGCGACGCTGGCTACAGCGGCGACAAGGCGTTGACTGTGGCCGACTGGCTGGAGCTGTGGATTGCCAGCCGGACGACTGCCGGCGTCCGACCGAAGACCTTGGAGGGGTACGCCGCTGACCGCCGCCACATCGTCGCCGCCATCGGCAAAGTCAGGCTCGACCGCCTCAGCGCCGAGCAGATCGACCGCCTGTGGCGGGCGATCCTGGCTGCTGAAGCCGGCCCAGCCACGTGCGCTCACGTCCGCCGGACGCTGTCGGCCGCCCTCAACTCTGCCGTCGACAGGGGCCACCAGGCCCGCAACCCCGTACGGTTCTCCGAACCGCCCCGCTACGAGCCGCCCGAGGTCGAGCCCTTGACCAACGCCGAGGCCCGGAAGGTGCTGGCGGCGGCGGTGGGCCGGCGCAACGCACCGAGATGGTTGGTTGCCTTGGCGCTCGGACTACGACAGGGCGAAGCGCTGGGCTTGCGCTGGAGCGACGTCGACCTCGACGAGGGAAGGTTGGTGGTTCGCGTGCAGCTCCAGCATGTTTCCTGGCAGCACGGCTGCAGCGGCGGCGACGGTTCGCCGGTCTGCGGTAAGATCCGGGGCGCTGCCCCTCCCGACGCGGTGGCGACCCGGTGCTCGCCCCGCTCAAGTCGTCAGCCGGCAGGCGGGTGCTCTCCGTGCCCGACCCGATGATCGAGCAGCTGCGCCGTCACGCCGCCGTTCAAGGCGCCGAACGGCTCCGGGCGGGAAACATGTGGAGCGATCATGGGTTGGTATTCACCCGCGAGGATGGCTCCCCGATCCGCAAGGAGACCGACTCGGCCGAGTGGCATCGCATCCTGGCCCTCGCCGGAGTTCGCCCGGCCCGGCTTCACGACGCCCGGCACACGACGGCAACCCTCCTGCTGGTTCAGGGTGTGCCGGCCGGCGTGGCAATGCGCCTGCTCGGCCACTCCGACACTGGGGTGACGTCGCGATACCAGAACGTCGTCGAGGAGACGGCCAGGGCTGCCGCTCACCAGGTCGGCGAGGCGCTGTGGGGCGTAGTGTGATCACTGTGCCGTGGGCCCCCCCGGCTGCGAGCCAGTTCACCCGGGAGCATCAGCTTGGGAATTTGGCGTTGGCGTATGGTCCTGGAACGCAGCCGACCTATCGTGGCTGGTCATAGGGTCAGTCCGGCCTGGAATGAACTGGCCCGATTGGGGTGTCCGAGCGATTGAGGCGCGATGACCGGCTCTACCACTAACCACCCACGAACTGACCTTGAACGTCTGATCCGTAGTCGGCGCCACGCCGTCCCAGCCCGTTCCAGATCCTCCCTGTGCGGCCCATTCTGCCCGGTCCGCCTTCACCGTCAGCCGTCGCCCGCCACGCCGCGGGACACTGTGCAACGTCGGAAGACGGACTTTGCCTGGGGGATCGCCAACCTCATGGTTGTTTACCGCTTGAGTGATCTCGACGCTGTCGGCGACGCCGGCTCCGAGGCCAGGGGCCTCGCTCAAGGCCTCCTCGGCGACACCGCCACCAGGATCCTCTACAACGAACCAACCGACGAGGCCGTCGCCGCAGGCAAGGTCCTCGGGCTGACCGTCACCGAGGTCCACCAGCTTCCCGAACTCGCCCGAGGCGAAGGGCTCTGGCGGGTCAACGAACGAGCCTTCGTGGTCCGCCACCTCTGCACCCCCGCCGAGCTGG
>DAIQBQ010000287.1:0-4134 GCA_036781065.1 Actinomycetota bacterium | reverse complement strand
CCTGATCCAGGAGGGCAACCTCGGGCTGATCCGCGCGGTGGAGAAGTTCGACTACCGGCGCGGCTTCAAGTTCTCGACCTATGCCACCTGGTGGATCCGCCAGGCGATCACCCGGGCCATCGCCGACAAGGCGCGCACGATCCGGATCCCGGTGCACATGGTCGACACGCTCCAGCAGCTGCGCCGGGTCGCCTCCGACCTGCTCGAGAGCCTCGGGCGGGAGCCGACGCTGGACGAGATCGCCGTCGCCGCCGGCATGAACCCGGACAAGGTGCGGGAGGCGTTCCGGGTGCTGCCCGAGCCAGTCTCGATTCACGAGCCGGTCGGCGACGACGACGCCGAGCTGGGTGACTTCATCCAGGACACCGACGCCCAAGGGCCGTTTGAAGCGGCTGCGCTGGCCCTCCGCCAGGAGGACCTGCGCCGGATGCTGGAGGCGTTGACCGACCGTGAGAAGAAGGTGCTGGCGTTGCGCTTCGGTCTGCTGACCGGCCAGGCGTGCACGCTGGAGGAGGTCGGCCGGGAGTTCGCCCTGACCCGGGAGCGGATCCGCCAGATCGAGGCCAAGGCACTGTCCAAGTTGCGCCACCCGTGCCTCCCCAACAACCTCCGCGAGGCGCTCGCTCCGTAGCCTTCCCGGCCGGGCCGGGAGTGATTGCCAATAGCAGGCCACGGCCCGTACCCTTATTACGATGGGTACGCAAGAGTCGGAGGCTCTTCCGAGCGCGGTCGAATGCGTCCAGAGCCTCCAGCGAACGGAGATCTTGCTGGCCGGGCGGCTGAACACCCGGTTCCGGCCGTACGGCCTGACCACCGCCACCTTCAACGTCCTGATCATGCTGCTCGGCTCGGAGGAATCGCTGTCGCCATGCGACATCGGCGAGCAGCTGAACGTCACCCGGGGCACCGTCACCGGGCTGCTGGACTCGCTGGAGCGCCAGAAGCTGGTGCGCCGGCTCCCCCACCCCGAGGACCGGCGGATGCTGGTGATCGAGCTGACCCCGGAGGGCCGGGAGCTGCTCCGCCGCCTGCTCCCGGAGCACTACCACTGCATGGCCAACATGCTCGCCTGCCTGTCCGATACCGAGAAGGAGACCTTCACCCAGGTGCTGGCCAAGATCCAGGACCACCTGGGCCGGGAGCCGCTGGCCGAGTAACCGGGCTCACCGAGGGGCACGGTCAATCGCTCCAGGGTCTCCTCGACCTCCGAGGAGTCACGTGCCTGAGCACAGCCCAGCAGACTTCCAGTAGGCGGCGGCGTGCTCCAGCACCACCAGCCCACAGCTGCTCGACGAGGGGATCGCCTTGGCGATCTGATGCAGGTGCGAGAGACATTCCCGCCGGGGGATGGCCCGGTCAGGCGGGCGGCGGAGCGCGCTGGTCGAGGGTCGATCTTTTGGCCACGAAAACGGATGCGGCGACAGGCCTGCTTCGGTTTGCCAAGTAGGGGTTTCGTCCTGGCATTCTGAGCGCGGACCATTGAAATCGGGCGCGCCCAAGCTTCCAATGGCCGGGGGGCGTTTACGACAAGCCGGCATGGGGGTTGCGAGCACCGGTGCCCAAACCTGCTCTTAGCTTAGCTAAGCTTAGCTTAGCTTAGCTTAGCTTAGACAGGCATCAGCGTCAGAGCGCTGTTGAAGAGGGGTCGTCTGCTAACGCCAATTCTCGTGCCGCGGAATGCCCGATTTGGTGGCCCCCGGCAGCCCAAGCCGCCTGGGCGAACTTGGACTCTCCCTCCTTGAGAAGGTTGGCGACTACCCCGGCGACTACCCCACCCAGCGTCAGCGATACCGGATCCGTAGGGGGTCCTCCCTTCACCAAAGGTTACCCAAATCATACCAGTGGGAAAGATTGTATCAGTGGGCTCTGTGCGCAACGTCCGGCTGGGCGATTGCACCATTCAGGGCAACTTGGTAACTGACCTTACCGTGACCCAGAATAGGGCCTGGGATTCCCATCCCAGCCGGCTACGGGGGCCTCGACGCCAAGAGGGCGGGCACCCGGCTTAGCCCCGATAACCAGGCTTGGATGCTGGGATCAACGAAGCCTGACACCCGGAGGAGAGCACCATGGCGTTCCGCCAACGGGAGAAAGTGGACCGGTTCGTGGTGGGCGATGCGGTTTCTAAGCCGGTTCATCTCCGAAACTGGCCCGTAGACGTCGGACCGGTTTCGGGACTGAAGCTGCGGGAAACCGTGCTGAAGACAGGGCGCCCAGAGTGTGGCCTGGTATCTCTTGTCGAGGAGGAAGCGCCAGAAGCCAAAGCTCAGCTCGGCGACCACCTTGCCGGGGACCTCAACCTGGTGGTTGTTGGCCAACGTTTGCCGCGCCTTGGCGATGTCAGCGTGGGCCCGCTCGTCGAGGAGCTGGGCTGGGTCGTCGTACCACTGGCCCGTTCTCCCCTTGGCGGCGTGCCAGGCCGTGAGCTGATCGTGGAGAGCGTTGCGGAGTATCACCTCGAAGTGCCCGAGAATCTCAAAGAAGGCCCCCGAAACGGCGGCGTTCCATCCGTAGAGCCGGAGGGCTCGTTCGAGGTCGCCACCAACCTCGACACGGTAAGGTCGCAACCGCTCGACGCTGAGGCGCCGCTCAAGGACGATCAAGAGGGGGTCCGGGATCTGAGGGGTTGTGGGATCTGGCATGTCCGGGTACCATAGAGAGCGTAGACCCCGAAGCGATCCCCGGCGCAAGCCATATCGGCGGGGGTTTGCTTTGTCCGAGGCCCTGAGCCCCCCAGTAAGACTGGCGGTGTGGCGGTTCGGAAGGCACTAGGTTTGCGCCGTTGGCGACGTAGAGGGTCCCAGGGCTAATTGGTTGCTATCGGGGTGGCCTGATCGTCGTGGGCGGGGGGGGTATCTGGAGCCGCCACACGGAGCCCTCGTGCCCCTTACGGCCGATAGAGACCCGCACGGCTCCCTCTGCGGCCTCCAGCTGCTTAAGGCGCACCTGGACCGTCCCCAGACGTGCTCAGCCGGAGTAACCGGGCTCAGCCGAACCGGTAGTCGTCGAAGCTGGCGGTGCGCACGAAGCCGAGCGCGGCGTAGATGTGGGCAGCGGTCAGGTTCGTCCGGTCGTAGAACAGGGCGACGTAGCTGCGGCCGGAATCCAGCACCTCCTGGCTGACCGCGGCGACGATTGCGCTGGCGTAGCCGTGCCGGCGGTGCTCCGGCGGCGTGTACACGGCGGAGATCCGGGCGCCCTGAGCGGTGTGTGCCCCGGTGGCGGCCATCGACACGGTCACCGGTGGGTCCCCGTCCTCCCACACCGACAGGCTGCGACGCCCGTGGGCGACCAGCCCTTGGGCGGCCCGGTGGGCAGCGGCAGGGTCCAAGTCCCCGGCGTCCGCCTCCTGGTCGAACGCGGTCAGCCACCGGGCGACCAGCGCGGTGTCTCCGGACCCGGCCCGCCGGATCCGCCCGGGCGGTGCGGGCGACGGAGCATGGATCTCGTTGGCCTCGGCCAGCTCCCTTCCCGTGAACTGGCGGACGTCGAGGCGGGGGTGCCCCCGCCAGGCGGCGGCGAACGCCCGGGCCTCCCGGGCCGGCCCGAAGACTCCGGGCAGCGGAACCTGCCGGACCGCCAGGCCATGGGCGAGCGATTCGATCGCTCCGGGGCTGACCGATCGCGAGACGACCAGGTTGCGCGGCGGGGTCTGCAGCGCCACGGCCTCGATCCCGCCTTCGCCCTCGGCGTAGACGAGCACGGGGCTGCCGTAGCCCAGGAGCGGGTACCCGTCCGGGGCGGCGACCTCGGCCAGCAGGCCGAGCAACATGTTGTGGGGCACCTCGTCGGCGAGCAGGTAGCCGCGGACCGCCGCGCTGAACGCTGCGGGGTCGTGGGTCTGGGTGAACGTGATCACGGCGTGGTCGGGAGGATACTGGGCTGCGTGCCGCACGACTGGGACGCCACCAGCTACGACCGCATCGCCGACCCGCAGACCCGCTGGGGCGCCCCGGTGGTCGGCTGGCTCGACCTCGCCGGCGGCGAGACGGTGCTCGACGCCGGCTGCGGCACCGGCCGGGTGACTGAGGCGGTGCTGGAGCGGCTCCCGGCCGGCCGGCTGATCGGCCTCGACGGCTCGGCGGCGATGCTGGCTGAGGCCCGGCGCCGGCTGGCCGGCGCCGCTGGACGGCT
>DAIQBQ010000286.1:0-4151 GCA_036781065.1 Actinomycetota bacterium | reverse complement strand
ACGCAGAGGGACGTTGGGCCCCTACGCCCGGTCATGTGCGGAACGCCCGGCTAGCCGCCCGCTCCTGCGCCGGTGTGCGGGGGCATCCTCGGCGGCAGTGGCTGCCTGCCACCGGTAGCGTGCCGGGCGCCGCTACACTTGAGCCTTCGATGCGCACCCTCGACCTTCGGGCTGACCCAACGACGCCCATCCCTCGGCCCACGCCACCCGGGGCCGGCGCCGGACCGCTGGAGGCGGTGCGGGCCGTGATCGCCGATGTCCGGGCGCGGGGCGACGCCGCCGTCTTCGAGCTGACCGAGCGCTTCGACGGGGCCCGCCTGTCCCAGCTGGCGGTGCCGGAGGAGGAAATCAAGGCCGCCGGGGCCTCCTGCCCGGCAGCGCTGATGGCCGCCCTGCACGAGGCCGCCGACCGGATCCGGGCGTTCGCCGAGCACCAAAAGATCGCGCCGTGGCGGTCAGAGATCGCCGGGTCGCTGCTGGGCGAGACCGTCCAGCCGCTCGCCCGGGCCGGGATCTACGTGCCCGGTGGCCGGGCGGCGTACCCGTCATCGGTACTGATGTCGGCAGTCCCGGCCGCCGTGGCCGGGGTTCCCGAGGTGGCGCTGTGCACGCCCCCGGCGGCCGATGGCTCCGTCCCCGCCCCCACCCTGGCCGCGGCGCAGCTGGCCGGGGTCACCGAGGTCTACCGGGTCGGCGGGGCACAGGCGGTGGCTGCGATGGCGTTCGGGACGGAATCCATCCGCCCGGTCGATGTGATCGCCGGCCCCGGCAACGTCTACGTGGCCCTGGCCAAGCAGGAGGTCTCCGGCATCGTGCAGATCGACTCGGTCGCCGGGCCGAGCGAGATCGCCATCGTCGCCGGGCCGGGCGCCGACCCGGGCCTGATCGCCGCCGACCTGATCGCTCAGGCCGAGCACGGCCCGCTGGGCTCGTTCCCGCTGATCACCTGGGACCCCGCGCTGCCCGCACAGGTCGATGCCGCACTTGAGCAGACGCTGGCCGCAATCGGTGCCAGCCACGACCTGCTGGCGGCGCTGGACGACGGCTGCCTCAGCGTGCTCGTCGCCGGCCAGGGCCAGGCGATCGAAGCGGCGGAACGCTTCGCCCCGGAGCACATCGAGCTGATCTTCGACGGCGCCGAGGAGGCCGCCGCCACGCTGCGCAACGCCGGGGCGATCTTCGTCGGGCGCTGGTCGCCGGTGTCGCTCGGCGACTATCTGGCCGGGAGCAACCACGTGCTGCCCACCGCGGCCTCGGCCCGGTTCGCCTCCGGCCTGCGCACGTCGCACTTCCAGCGGGCGAGCGCGGTGATCGTCGCCACCGAGGCGTCGCTGGCGGCCTCCCGGGAGCACCTCCGGGTCTTCGCCGAGGCGGAACGGTTGCCCAACCACGCCCGGGCGGTCGACGCCCGGTTCCGCCACAACGGTGGCCCGGAATGAGCGAACCCGAACTGCGGGTCCTGCCAACCTCGCGGCCCGACCTCGCTGACCTGGTGCCCTACGGGGCGCCGCAGCTCGACATCGCGGTGCGGCTGAACGTCAACGAGAGCCCGTACCCGCCGCCGCCGGCGGTGATGGAGGACATGGCCCGGCGGATCTGCACGCTCAGTCTCAACCGCTATCCCGACCGGGACTTCCCGGCGGTACGGGAGGCGCTGGCAGCCCACGCCGGAACGCTGACCGAGCGGATCTGGGTGGCCAACGGCTCCAACGAGATCATCCAGCAGCTGACCCTCGCCTTCGGCGGGGCCGAGCGGCGGGCGATGACCTTCGAGCCGACCTACCAGATGCACACCCTGATCACCCGGGCCTCGGGCACCCGGCTGATCCGCGCCCGGCGGGCGGCGGACTACACCATGGACATCGATGCCTCGGTCGAGGCGATCCGCCGCAACCAGCCCGACATCGTCTTCCTCTGCTCGCCCAACAACCCGACGGGCACGCCGATCCCCGACGAGGGCGTGGCGGCGATCTGCGAGGCCTCGAACGGGCTCGTGATCCTCGACGAGGCCTATGCCGAGTTCGCCCACGGCTCGGTCCTCAACCGGCAGGGGAGCCTGCTGGACGACCACGAGAACCTGGTCTCGACCCGCACCTTTTCCAAGGCGTTCCGGATGGCCGGGGCGCGGATCGGCTACATGGTCGCCCCTCCGGCGGTTATCGAGGCCGTGATGAAGGTACGGCTGCCCTACCACCTGTCGAGCCTGACCCAGGTCGCCGCGCTGACGGCGCTCGACCACGCCGCCGAGCTGGAGACAACGGTCGAGACCATCCGCCACGAGCGGGAACGGCTGTGGGACGAGCTGTCGACAACCCGCGGCATCACCGCCTATCCCTCGTCGGCCAACTTCATCCTGTTCCGTTGCGACGCCGTTCCCGGCACCGTGGTGTGGAACCGGCTGAAAGACAAGGGGGTCCTGGTACGGGACTTCTCCGACACCGCCGGCTGCGAAAACTGCCTGCGGGTGTCGGTCGGCACCGCCGAGCAGGACGAGCGGTTCCTGGAGGCGCTGTCCCAGGCGTTGCGCGATGAGTGAGCTGCCGGGTCCCGGCGGCGGGCCGGGACGGGTCGGCGAGGTCGAGCGCACGACCAGGGAGACCGCGATCAAGGTCCGGCTCGACCTCGACGGGACCGGGGCGACCGACATCGCCACCGGCGTGGGCTTCTTCGACCACATGCTGGAGCAGCTGGGCCGCCACTCCAGGATCGACCTGAACGTCGCCGCCACCGGCGACCTGCACGTCGACAGCCATCACACGGTGGAGGATGTCGGCATCGCGCTCGGCACCGCGCTGGCCAAGGCGCTGGGCGACAAGGCCGGCATCCGGCGCTACGGCTGGGCGGCGGTGCCGATGGAGGAGGCGCTGGTGCTGGTCGCCGTCGACCTGTCGGGCCGGCCGCTGCTCGCCTACGAGGCCCCGGTTCCGGCCGAGCAGATCGGCAACTACGACCCCGACCTCACCGAGGAGTTCTTCATGGCCCTCTCCCGGGCTGGCGGCGTGACGCTGCATGTCCGGCTGCTGTCCGGCCGCAGCCCGCACCACATCGTCGAGGCGGTGTTCAAGGCGGTGGCGAAGGCGCTGGCGATCGCCGTCGAGATCGACCCGCGGGCAGCCGGCGCAGTGCCCTCGACGAAGGGCGTCCTGTAGATGCGGGCTGGCATCGTCAACTACCGCATGGGGAACCTGGCCAGCGTCGCCAAGGCACTGGAGAAGGTTGGCGCGGACAGCTTCGTCTCGGCGGTCCCGGCCGAGCTGGAGCGGTCGGACCTGGTTGTGCTGCCCGGGGTCGGCAACTTCGCCGCCGGGATGGCCAACCTGCGGGCAGCGGGCCTCGACTCGTTCGTCAAGGACTGGGCGGCGGCCAGCCGCCCGCTGTTCGGGATCTGTATGGGGATGCAGATGTTCTTCGGCCACTCCGAGGAGGGCGACACCCCCGGTCTTGGGATCCTGCCCGGTCGGGTCGTCCGGCTGACCGGTGACGTGGACGGTGACGTGAAGGTCCCGCACATGGGCTGGAACACGCTCGGCGGCACAACGGGGGTGTTCCGCCCGTTCCGGGGCAAGCACTTCTACTTCGTCCACTCCTACGCCTGCGTCCCCGATGGTGACGTGGCGGCGTGGACGACCTACGGTGCGCCGTTCGCCTCTGCGGTGGTCTCCGGGCGGGTGGTCGGCGTGCAGTTCCACCCCGAGAAGTCGAGCCACGACGGCCTGGAGCTGCTGGAGCGGACGCTGGACGCCGTCGCCTCACTGGACTGACGCCTTCAATGTTCACGATCTTCGTGGCCATCGACATCAAGGGTGGCCAGGTGGTGCGGCTGCTCCGGGGTGACCCGGGCGCCGCCACCGTCTACGGCTCGGACCCGGTGGCGACCGCCCGCTCCTGGCAGGAACAGGGGGCGACCTACCTCCACGTGGTGGACCTCGACGGGGCCATCGGCGGGGCGCCGCCGAACGCCGCCGTGGTGGGCCGGATCGTGGAGCAGGTCGGGGTGCCGGTCGAGGTCGCCGGTGGGATCCGCTCGCTGGAGGGCATCGACGCCTGGCTGGCGGCCGGGGCGTCACGGGTATGCATCGGGACCAAGGCGCTCGACGCCGGGTTCATGGCCGCGGCGCTGGAGCGGTTCGGGGCGGACCGGATCGTGGCCG
>DAIQBQ010000285.1:0-4152 GCA_036781065.1 Actinomycetota bacterium | reverse complement strand
CTCCGGTCGAGCAGCACCACCGTCCCGGACGTCGCGCACAGCGAGACGCCCACCACCGCGCCTGCGCCCGGGCCAAGGTCGCCCGAAAGCTGGGCCAGAGCACTGGCCGCCGCCGGCCACCAGGCGGTGGCGTCCTGCTCCCACCACCCGGGCTGGGGGCTGGTGGGAGCCGGGAGCGGCGTCTCGGCCCGGGCGTGGACCTGGCCCTGGCCGTCCATGGCCACCGCCCGCACGGCAGCGGTGGCCATATCGACCCCGACGACGAGCTTCATCGCCGGACCCTATCCCAACGGTCGAGCGGGGGACCATGGCCAAAAATCATTAAGAAATATCAACACCTATCTACACAAGCACTCACCAACCACTGTCATGATTACAGGCGGAATCCGCCGGAAATCAGGACAGTTGCCCGTGCGGCGGCCGGGGGTGGCTGGGCCCGCCGGTGGTCACTCTGACCGCTGGGCCCGGCGCGTGCTGGTGAGCGCTCCCGCCACCACCAGCGACCCGGCGAGCAGCACAAGCAGCACGCCATCGAGCGGGAACGGGTGGCGGGACACCCAGGGAGCGCCGGCAACCCGCCGGGAATCGGCGGCCCCAGCCGGCGCGGCTGCAGCCCGGGGATGGGCGGCCACCGGGGCGGTGTAGGCCGGGAGCGGCTTCGGCACGATCCGGTCGGTCGACTGCGCCTCCAGCGCGGGCAGGTTGGCGAAACCCCAGTTGTAGAGCGCCTCGGAGTCGTCGTAGCCCGCCGGGCTCCTGGTCCCCAGGACGACCGCCAGCAGCGTCGTCCCGCCCCGGGTCACCTCGGAGTCGAGCGCCCATCCGGCGTCGCCGGTGTAGCCGGTCTTCACGCCGACCGTGCCGGGGAACAGCGTCAGCAGCTTGTTGTGGTTGATCAGCGGCACCGGCTCGCCGTTCCAGCTGACCTCGTGCTTGACCGTGCCGACGATCTGGGCGAACAGCGGGAACTTCATGTCGACCAGCGTAAGCAGGGCCAGGTCGCGGGCGGTCGAGACGTGTCCCGGTGCGTCGAGGCCGTGGGGGTTGGCGAAGTTGGACCCGGTGGCGCCGACGGCGGCGGCGTCGCTGTTCATGACGCTGACGAAGCCGGCCACCGTGCCGTCCGGGCTGACCGCCTGCGCCAGCGTCTCGGCCATGTCGTTGCTGGAGACCAGCAGCATGCCCCAGAGCAGGTCCTCGATTGTCGCCGTCGTTCCGGCCGGCGCCTCGATCTCCCCTCCGCCGACCGCGGCCTCGGCCGGGCTGACCGTCGCGGTGGCGTTGAGGTCGGCCCGCTGCAGGACGACCATGGCGGTCGCCAGCTTGGTCAGGCTGGCCGGCGCCCGGGGCTCGGTGTCGTTCTCGGACCACAGCACCTTCCCGTTGCCGGCGTCCACCAGGATCCCGGCGGCGACGCCGAGGGGCGGGGGGAGCGGGTTGGCACCCGGCCCGGGCGGCGTGGGAACTTGCCGGGGAGCCATCGCCCAGACTGGCGCCGCCCACGGGAGTAGCGTGCCCCCGGTCATCATGAGCACAATGATCAAACGGGCGACCGGCGAGCGCAGGCCGCAGCGGGATGTCTTCATCGGTCCGACGAGCGTAGGGGAGGAGGCGGGGCAAATCTCGGATTTCCCACTCTCGGTTGTGGTTGGTGCCGACGATGAGGGGGAGGCGATGGACGCCGTCGTCGCCGAACTCCGCGCCCGGCGGGCCGGGGTCGAGGTCGTGCCGACCGGCCCGTGGCCGGAGGTCGCCCGACGCGTGGCCGAGACCGTGGCGGCAGGCAAGGCCGGCTTCGGGGTCGTGGCGTGCTGGACCGGCACCGGGACCTCGATCATGGCCAACAAGGTGCCCGGGGTGCGGGCGGCGCTGTGCTGGGAGCCGTGGATCGCCGAGGGGGCACGGCGGTGGAACGACGCCAA
The DNA here is from genome assembly GCA_036781065.1 of Actinomycetota bacterium. Classification (GTDB taxonomy): domain Bacteria; phylum Actinomycetota; class CADDZG01; order JAHWKV01; family JAOPZY01; genus DAIQBQ01. The sequence continues at coordinate 2,230 of DAIQBQ010000285.1, read as the reverse complement.
TGTGCTGGTCCTCAGCCTCAAGCGCACCACGGCCGAGACCGCCAGAGCCATTCTCGACGCCTGGCTGTCGGTCGGCGAGCCGGATGCCGACGAAGTGGCCAACATCGCCGAGATCGCCCGCTATGAGGCCTCCCGCGGGGAACCGGACCGCTGATGCGGGAGATCCGCTACGGCATCGCCGGGCTCAAGGACACCCGGGACCTCCCCGGCTCGATCGCGGCGGTGGCCGAGGGAGGCTACGCCGCCTGCGAGGTGCAGTTCGTCAAGGAGTTCACCCTGAAGGAGCCGGAAGCCGAGCGGCTCGGCGCCATCGCCGCCGACGCCGGGATCGCCCTCTCGGTCCACGCGCCGTACTTTGCCGCCCTGACCACGCCCGAGCCGGAGCGCCGCACGCTGCACCTCGGCGCCCTGCACCACTCCTGCCACCTGGCCTCGCTGATGGGAGCGCGGATCGTCGTCTGCCACCCGGGCTCGTCGGAAGGCGATCCGGAAGAGGTGCACCGCCGCGTCGTGGCCGCGCTCGACAACCTCGGCCCCCGCATCGAAGCGTTCGGGGTGCGGCTCGGCCTGGAGACACCGGGGCGCAAGTCGCAGTTCGGGAGCCTGGGCGACATCGCACTGGTCGTGAAGGACCACCCGTTCGCCAGCCCGGTCGTTGACTTCGCCCACGTCCAGGCCGTGTCCGGCGGCCGGCTGACCTCGGTCGAGGCGTACCGGGCGCTGCTCGGCTTCGTCGCCAGCGAGTTCGGCGCCGAGCACCTGTGGCCGCTGCACTGCCACTTCACCGACAACCGCTACGGTCCGGCCGGCGAGATCACCCACGTGCCCTACGGCGAAGGGACGGTGCGGATGCGGCCGCTGGCCGAGGCAGCGGCCAGCTTCGACTTCGCCTTGACGATCATCTCCGAGGAGCGCTGGGAGGACTCGCACCAGCGGATCCTGCAGGATTTGCGGGCGGCGGGGGCTCCCCTGGTGGCCGCCGGGAAGGCAGCGACCCCCGTGGCACTCCCGGCATCGGCAACCACCTTCACCCGGGACTACCTGCCGCGGCCGTTGGTGCTGGAGCCACGAGGCCCGGCCCAGATCCTCCACGAGGGCGGGAAGGAGGTTCGCCTGACGAACTTGGACAAGGTGCTGTTCCCGGACGACGGCTACACCAAGGGCGACCTGATCGGCTACTACTACAACGTCGCCCCGGTGCTGCTGCCGTTCCTTGCCGACCGCCCGGTCGTCATGCAGAGGGTCCCTGACGGCATCTACAAGGAGGCGTTCTACGAGAAGCAGGCGCCCAAGGGCCTCCCGGAGTGGGTGCGGACGGTACCGGTGTCGAGCTACTCGGCCAACCAGTCGGCACGAACGATCGACTACGTGGTGATCGACTCGGTCGCCAGCCTGGCCTGGCTGGCCCAGATCGCCAGTGTCGAATGCCACGCCTGGACAAGCCGGTGGCCGAACATCGACGAGCCCGATTTCGCTGTGATCGACCTCGATCCCCACGAGCCAATCAGCTTCGACGACGTCCGGGCGGTCGGGCGCCTGGTCCACACCGTGCTCGACCGCCTCGGCCTGCGGGCGGTGCCCAAGACAAGCGGCGGCGCGGGGCTGCAGATCTTCATCCCGCTGGCCCCTGGCCACAGCTACGCGGAGGTTCGCGAGTTCTGCACCGGGGTCGGCCGGCTGATCACGGCGGTGTACCCGGAGCGGGCGACGCTCGAGCCGTCGATCCCGAAGCGCAAGGGCAGGGTGTTCATCGACGCCAACCAGAACGCCAAGGGCAAGACGCTGGTCGCCCCCTACTCGGTGCGCCCGTACCCGCTGGCCCCGGTGTCGATGCCACTCAGCTGGGAGGAGCTCGACGAGGAGTTCTACCCGGAACAGTTCACGGTCGCCACCGCCTTCGAGCGCATCGGAGCGGTGGGCGACCTGTTCGCCCAGACCCGGATGTGGCGCCAGGACCTGCACCCGGCCCTCGCCCAGTTCCGCGGGCAGTGACCTCTAGACTCTCGGCCCATGAGTGAACCCAGCTGGCCGGCCGTGCTGACCCGCGTGCTCGGCGGGGCGGTGCTGACCGAGGACGAGGCATCGTGGGCGATGGAGCGGATCATGTCCGGCGAGGCTGCCCCGGCCCAGTTCGGTGCGTTCGTCGCCGCCCTGCGGATGCGGGGCGAGACGGTCGAGGAGATCGCCGGCATGGTTGCCACGATGCGGCGGATGGCGCTGGCGGTGCCGG
>DAIQBQ010000284.1:0-4219 GCA_036781065.1 Actinomycetota bacterium | reverse complement strand
GCAGTCCCGCCGTGGGCTCGTCGAAGACGTAGGTGACGTCGGTGAGCGAGGAGCCGAGCTGCCGGATCATCTTCACCCGCTGCGCCTCGCCGCCGGACAGCGTGCCCGACGGGCGCTCGAGCGAGAGGTAGCCCAGCCCGATCTCCGAGAACGAGTCAAGCATCTCGCTGAGCGAGGCAACCAACGGCGCCACCGACGGCTCGTCGAGGTTCCGGACCCACCCCGCCAGGTCCCTGATCTCCATGGCGCAGGCATCGGCGATGTTGATCCCGTCGATCCGTGAGGACCGGGCCGCCTCGCTCAGCCGGGTACCGCCGCACTCGGGGCAGGCACTGAAGGTGACCGCCCGCTCGACAAAGGCCCGGATGTGCGGCTGCAGGGCGTCGACGTCCTTGGACAGCATCGACTTCTGGATCCGCGGGATCAGCCCCTCATAGGTCAGGTTGATGTTGTCGACCTTGATCTTGGTCGGCTCCTTGTGGAGCAGGTCGTGCAGCTCTTTCTTGGAGTACGCGCGGATCGGCTTGTCCGGGTCGAAGAAGCCGGACCCCATAAAGATGCGGCCGTACCAGCCGTCCATGCTGTAGCCGGGGATCTTCAGGGCACCCTCGCTGAGCGACTTGGCGTCGTCGTAGAGCTGCGACAGGTCGAAATCGGTGACCGAGCCCCGGCCCTCGCAGCGCGGGCACATGCCGCCGGTGCGGGTAAAGGTCACTTTCTCGGTCTTCTTGTTGCCGCGTTCGACCGTGACCGCGCCGCTCGCTCGCACCGACGGGACGTTGAACGAGAACGCCTGAGCCGAGCCGATGTGCGGCTGGCCCAGCCGGCTGAACAGGATGCGCAGCATGGCGTTGGCGTCGGTGGCGGTGCCGACCGTGGAGCGGACGTCGGCACCCATCCGCTGCTGGTCGACGATGATCGCCGTCGTCAGCCCTTCGAGCACGTCGACCTCGGGCCGGTCCAGGGTTGGCATGAACCCCTGCACGAAGGTGCTGTAGGTCTCGTTGATCATCCGCTGCGACTCGGCCGCGATCGTGTCGAAAACCAGCGAGCTCTTACCCGAGCCGGAGACCCCGGTGAACACGGTCAGCCGGCGCTTGGGGATCTCGATGCTGACATCCTTGAGGTTGTTCTCGCGGGCCCCGTGCACCCGGATCAGATCGTGGCTGTCGGCAACGTGGGTGGCATGCGGCTGCGTCTCGGTGCTCATGGCGTCTCCATCGTCTCGGCCTGGTAGGTCTCGTCATCCGGATGACGACAGTGAACCAGAGGACGTGACGGTGAGCGACCGCGCGGGGCAAATCCCACTGTCCTGATTCCAGGCGGATTCTGCACGGAAAACAGGACAGCCGCCGCGACCGGGGCCGCAGCTGAGGTCGCCGGCTCACTGTGTACCGAGCGGTGACCTCGGGCTGGCGGCCTACGCCGGGGCTCAGCGACCGAACCCTGGCCCGCCCCCGGGTCCGTCGCCGGCTTCACGGCCGGCCACTGCCCACCGGATCACCCTGCGGGCAAGCGGCGAGAGGCTCCGGTCGTTCGGCCAGACGGCCCGGATGAAGCGGTCGAGGGTGACCCCGTCCACAGGCACGGCCACCAGCCGCCCCTCGGCAACGTCCGCCGCCGTCGTCAGCCGGCCGAGTACCGCCGGACCCGTGCCGCAGGCGACCGCGGCCTTGATCGCCGTGGTGGAGCCCAGCTCCAGGATCGGCGTGAGCCCGGTCCCCACCCCGCGGAGGGCCTCGTCGAGCACCTCGCGGGTCCCGGATCCGGGTTCGCGCAGGATCAGCGGCGTGGCCGCCAGCTCAGCTCCGCCCACCGGGCTGCGGCGGCGAGCCCAGGGGTGACCCGGCGCCACGACCAGCACCAGCGGGTCCGCCTTGACGACCCGCCAGCGGAGGCCAGCCGGCGCCCTCGGGCCCTCGACGAACCCGAGGTCGGCGTCGTGCCGGCGCATCACCGCGACGACCTGATCGGAGTTGGCGACCTCCAGCGACACCACCGCCCCCGGGTTCTCCGCCCGGAGCCGGGCGAGCAGCGGGGGGATCAGGTACTCGGCGGCGGTCAGGCTTGCAACCACCCGCAGCTGGGTGGCGCCCCGGGCGCGGAGCGCGGTGACCGCCATCTGGAACTGCCCGGCCGCCTCCAGCACGGCATCGCTCCATTCGACGACCGCCTCGCCGGCCGCGGTCAGGCAAGCTCGCCCGTTCGAGCGGTCGAGCAGGTCGAGGCCCAGCAGGGTCTCCAGCGACCGGAGCCGCATGCTCGCCGCCGGCTGGCTGATCTGGTGGGCGATCGCCGCCTGGCGGATCGAACCCAACCGCCCGACGCTGCGGAGCAGATCCAGCGAAGGCAGCGATGGAGCAGGCTCGGCGAGGGGCATAAGGAAAGCTTATCGGTACCCATCGAAGCTGGGGCTTCCGCGTGGGCCTGGCTGCTCCGGAAACTTGTGCCGTGGACACCATCGAGGCACGCAGGAGCTCGGCGGCGCGCAGGCTGTTGCCCGGCCTCGCGCCGGTTATCGCCCTGGCCGCGGTGGCCACGCTGGCGGGCCACGCCGTCCCCGTCGTCGGGGGGCCGGCCTTTGCGATCCTGGGTGGCATCGGCGTGTCGTTGTTCTGGCCGCCGAGCGACCGCACCCGGCCCGGGCTTGCCTTCGCCAGCCGCTCGGTCCTCCAGGCGGCGATCGTGGTGCTCGGAACCGGCCTCTCGCTCCGGCAGGTCGCCGCAACCGGGACGGCGTCGCTGCCGGTCCTGGCGGGGACCCTGACCGTGGCGCTGCTCGGGGCGGCCGTGATTGGCCGCTTGATGGGGATACCGCGTGACCTGCGTACCCTGATCGGCGTCGGGACGGGGATCTGCGGTGCCTCGGCGATCGCGGCAACGGACGCTGTGATCGCCGCCCCGGAGGCGGACGTCTCCTACGCCATCGCAACGATCTTCACCTTCAATGTGGCCGCCGTGCTGACCTTCCCGACCCTGGGCCGGTTGATCGGCTTGTCGCCGCATGGCTTCGGGCTCTGGGCGGGGACGGCAGTCAACGACCTGTCGTCGGTGGTCGCGGCGTCGACGATCTTCGGCCATGGGGCGACCTCCTACGCCGTCGTGGTCAAGCTGACCCGGACACTCATGATCATCCCCATCTGCATCGTGCTCTCAGCGTGGCGGTCCCGCCGCCTGGCCCAGGCAGATGGCCCGCGCCGGGGGTGGGCCGGCCAGCTACGCCGGGCCGTCCCCATGTTTATCGCCTGGTTCCTGGTGGCGGTGATCGCCAACACCGCCGGGTTGGTGCCGGGGTCGTGGCACGGGTCGCTGACCCAGGCGGCGCAGGCGATGATCACCGCGGCGCTGGCGGCCATCGGGCTGTCGACTCGTGCCAAGGACATCCGGCGGGCAGGTCTCCGGCCGCTGGCCCTGGGGGCGCTGCTGTGGGCGCTGGTGGCGCTCTCCAGCGTGGGGCTGCAGGCGGTGGTGTAGCGCCGCAATGGCGGGCGGCCGCGGCCGCCTCCCCGGCCCACGCCACAAAACGGGGGCCGGCCGCCCGGGGTCGCTTGACAGAGTAGCCCTTAGCGGCTGACCTGCGCCCAGGTTAGTGTCTTGGTGTTATGCGCAAGGTGGGGCGTTGATCGCCCCGCATCGGGCCGGTGGGACAGGGGTCTCCTCCTGGCTTGGCTGGGCATGCGCCGTGGTGTGCTGGGCAGTCCTCGCTGCCCTTCTCCTGGCGGCGGAACCGGCTCGTGCGGACACCGGGGGGTACCCGGACGCCTCGATGCCCTGCGAATGGGCGCCGCAGGCGGTGAGCGGGGCGGCCGGGACCGAGTGGTGCCCCGACTTCGACTGGGGCCCGGTCTCCTCAACCGTCGTCGGCGGCCAGGAAGTGGTCCAGGAGCCGACGACGATCTCGCCCCGGGGGTTCGGGTACCGCAACTGCACGGACTACGTCGCGTTCAAGTTGGGGATCACCGCTGCGGTTGTCCACGGCAACGCCGCCCAGTGGGAAGCGCAGATCCCGCCGGCGTACGTAACCCGGTACGCCACAGTCGGGGCAGTCGCCTGGTGGGGCCCCGAGGTCGATCAGGGCCTCGGCCACGTCGGCGTCGTCCTCTCGGTCAAGCCCAACGGGGCAGCGGTGATCGGGGAGTACAACGCCGACCTGGACGGCGACTACGACGTCCGGGTGGTTTCGCCGCACGCCGTTGACGCCTTCATCCACATCCGGGAC
>DAIQBQ010000283.1:0-4236 GCA_036781065.1 Actinomycetota bacterium | reverse complement strand
GAGGTCGGCACCGGTGCCCTCGACGAGATCAAAGCGCTCGGGCTGGTAACCGGGACGGTGATCCCGTACGACGCGTCGACCGCCGACTACGCCCAGATGGCCGCCCAGATCGCCGCTGCCCACACCAACGTGCTGTTCGTGGCCTCCTATCTCGACGACGCCATCCAGCTCCGCCAGCAGATCCTGGCCCAGCGGGTGCCGTTGCTGATCAACATCGGCACCAGCTCCAGCTACTGCCTGCCCCAGTTCGGCCAGGACCTGGGGGCCCAGGCGGTTGGGCTGTTCGCCTCGGACAAGCCCGACGGCACGGTGATCAAGACGTCCAACCTGACGCCGGAGGCAGCCAAGGCCCTGGCCTGGGCCAACAAGGAGTACAACGCCCGCTGGGGGGGCGACCTGAGCGCCGCGGCGCTCACCGGGTTTGCCGGGGCCTGGGGGCTGTTCCACGACATCCTTCCGGCGGCGAAGTCGATCACCCCGCAGGCGGTCGCTGCGGCCGCCCGGGCGGTCGACCTGCCGCTGGGGTCCCTGCCCAACGGCAGCGGGCTGCACTTCGGCGCGCCGGGTTCGGTCAAGGCGGGTGAGAACCTGAACGCGCTGAGCGTGATCTGGGAGTGGACGGCGGCGAACACCCGGCAGGTGGTCTGGCCCCCGTCCTACGCCACCAGCCCCATCGAGAACCTCCCGGTCTCCTCCGCGGCGTGACCTCGGCCACCCGCACAACCCCCCGGCGCCGGGCCGTCCTGGCCGGTGCCGCCCTCGCCGCCGTCTACCTCGTAGTGGCTGCACTGTCCTTCGCCGGGGGGCTGCTGCCCCGGGCCCCGGTGCTCGACGGCCTGAGCCCCCCTCCGCCCTACGAATGGGTCAAGCCGCCGCCGGCCCGGGTCAAGGACAACACCCAGCCCAGCGGCGCCACGGAACCGGTGCTGCTCGAGGGCGGGAGCTACGTGGGGTCGGTCAACACCCCCGACGCCCAGTGCACGCTGATCCTGGCCGCCAACTCGGTGCCGGTCGTTGCCGGGCAGACGTCGTTGAACATCACCATGACCCCGATCGACGCCAGCACCCTCGCTCCGGCCCCGTCCGGGTTCGCCTACGATTCCAACGGCTACCAGATCAGCGCGGCCTACGAGCCCTCCGGTGCCCCGGTCACCTCGTTTGACGCCACCCTCGTCCTCACCTACGCCACCGACGCCACCGAGGTGCTCCAGTGGAACGGTTCCTCCTGGAAGTCGTTGCCAGCGACGCCGGCCGGCCAGAACCAGCTGTTCACCCCGGTCACCGGCCTGGGGACCTATGCGACTGCGGTTCTCGGGACGGGTGAGGCCGGGGGCGGGTCCTCGCCACCGTCGCAGGGGCAATCGTCGACCAGGCTGATCATCGAGATCGCGCTGCTGTTCGGGGTCGTGATCGGCCTGCTGGTCTTCGTGCTCCGCCTCGTCAAGTCCCGGCGCTAGTCGTGTGTCCTGAAAATGAGGCGAAACCGAGAGCGGTCCTGCGCCCCGATTCGCAAGGCGCGAGGAGGGCGCATAGCGGAGCTATGCAACCGACGAGCAACGCAGCGAGCGGGGATGCAGGGGCGTTCGAATGTCGCCGTAATTGAGGGACGCACGACTAGCCGGATGGGCGCAGGGCGCGGGCGGGGTTGGTGGTGGGGGGGCGCCGGTGCCGCTGGACTCGTAGCGGCGGCGTGCCTCTCCGTGGCACTCGGGCTCCTCCCCGGCATCCCGCTCTTCGACGGGCTGGCGCCCCCGCCCCTGTACCGGTGGGTCCACCCGCCGGCACCGCTGGCACCGGAGAACACGCCGCCCGATTCGTTGAGCGCGGGGGTCCCGCTGACCCCTGGGGGCTCGCCAGCCAAGGACGTCGTGACCGGGGACGGCCAGGTTCTGGTCCAGCTCCCGCAGGGCGTATTCGCGACCATGCCCGGCCAGACCTCGGTACGGATCGAGATCACGCCGGTGAACCCGGCGACCGTCCCGGCGCTGCCGCCCCGGATAACCGTCCAAGGCAACGTCTACCGCATCACCACTGCCTACGAGCCGTCCGGGGCGACGGCAACCGCGGTCAGCCCGTTCGGCGTCCAGCTTCGCTACCCGGTCGACGCCACGATGGTCGCCTACAACCCGGGGAACGGTTGGCAGCTGCTCTCGACGATCCCAGAGTCAGCCTACCTGGAGGTGCTCGGTCAGGGAGTGACGGGTTCCGGGCTGTTCGCCGCCGTCTTGACCGGTGTCGCACCGGTCAAGCCTGCCCGGGTGCCGTCGTGGGCCTTCGCCGCCACCGGCGTCGCCCTCGTGCTGGCGGGGCTACCCGCCCTGCTTGCCCGGCGACGGCCCCGGGCCGCAGGCCCGCCGGAATAGCTACAGCGCGCCCCCGGGCGCTTAGGGTTAGGTCACCGGCACCGTCAGTGTGGCGCCCACGGCGGTCCCGCTGCCGGTCACCCCGGCGACGCTGAACTGGTAGGTGCCCTTCGGCACCGTGGCATCGGAGACGAAGTGGCCGATGGGGTCCAGCGGCCGGTAGTTGAACAGGCCGGTGACAGCGCCCCCGGCCTTCTGGGCATCGACGGCGATGAACTGCTGCATCTGGATCTCCTGGCCGGTGGTGTTCTGGAAGGTGGTGTGGAACTCGGCCTTCCCGAACTGGATCGGGTCGAGGTAGATCTGCACCTCGTCGCCGCTCGAGTCGACCGGCAGGGTGTAGGTCGTCGGCGTTCCGGTGAAGCGCTGCACGGCGACCTTCTGCGGCGGCGACTCGGAGACGAGTTCGATCGGGATGTCGACCGAGTTCAGCCCGTTGCCGACGGTCACCGTCAGCAGGTACGGGCCGGTGACCCCCAGGTTGGCTCCTTTGGCGGTGTAGCTGCCGACTGTCTTCCGGGTGAGGGTCAGGTCGGAGGTCCCGAGGCTGGTGACGAACTGGTTGTCGAAGCTGATGCTCACCGAGGAGGCGTTGACCGGGCTGCCGGTGAGGTAATTGGTGAGCTTCAGCGTGTAGGTGTCGAAGCCGGGCGTGCCCGGGGAGATCGTCAGCCGGATCTTGTAGGTCCGTGACGGGTCGGAGGCCTGGGCGACGATTGGCTGGAGGTTGGCGCTCACCGACGGCGCGGCGGACGAGGCCAGGGCGCTCTTCGACGGGGCCAGGTTCTGGAGCCAGCCGGTCGCGCCGAGCACCACCGCCATCACCACGATCTCGGCGGTGCCGGTCCTGACCAGTCCCCGATGGTTGTGCTCAACCGCCTTGACGTTGCGGTAGCGGTTGAGCGCTCCCAGGCCAGCCAGGCAGCCGAAGAGCACGATCTTGACGATGATCAGCTGCCCGAATGACGTGTGGAACAGGCCCTTCCAGCTGCCGACCTCGTCGAGGGCGCGGAGGACTCCGGTGATACCGACGACAACGATGGCCCCCCCGGCATAGAACGAGAAGCGCTTCGCCGGGCCCGCCCGGTTGCCGGCGCCGAGTGGTGCGAGGCACAGGAGCAGCCCGCCCAACCCTCCGACCCAGATGCCGGCGGCGGCGAAGTGGATCCACTGGGTGACCACCCGGAACCACACCCAGGAGTTCGCTCCCGCGGCGTGGCCTTTGAGGACGTCGGCGAGCATCGAGGCAAGGGTGCCAAGGGCGACGGTGACCAGGTACGGGCGTTGCCGTAAGCCCTTGCCGGCGATGCGGAGGGCGAGCAGGCCGGCCCCGGTCACGATGAGCGGGATCAGCCGCCAGAGGAAGGCCTGTCCGATCGAGCTGCCGAGGGTGCCGGACAGCGACAGCCCGGCGCCGGATCGCTGGGACTGCACCATGCCGAGCGTGCCCACAAAGGCGACCAGCCAGGCCACCGCCATGCCCTGGCGTACCCGGCGCAGGATCTTCTCGCCGGGCTGGCCGGCGGCCAGCTCCCGGCGCAGCACGATCAGGTCCAGGAATACCAGCCCGAGCAGGGCGATCAGCCCGGCCAGGTACAGGAAGCGGGCGACGATCGCCAGCTCGGAGGGGCCGGGGGACTTGACGGCGGCGGAGGGGGCGCTGGCGGTTGGGGCCTCGCCGACGCCGAAGCTGAACGCCCCGGTTGCCAAATGCCCGTCAACGGTCGAGATTGTCTTCCAGTTGACGGTGTAGACCCCCTTCTGCAGCGGGGTGGTGATCGCTATCCTCAGCGTCTCCGGCTGGCCGGGAACCGGCTCGACCGCTGGGCCGGCGAGCACCTTGCCCGAGGTGTCGAGCACCTCGAACGCCGAG
>DAIQBQ010000282.1:0-4247 GCA_036781065.1 Actinomycetota bacterium | reverse complement strand
GGGGATGCAGGGGCGTTCGAATGTCGCAGTAATTGAGGGACACACCACGAGCCGCCACGCGGTCGCTGCGGTAACAGGAGGGCTGGCGGGTGCCGGCGCGCGTTGGTAACCAGTGGAGGCCGGGCGTCCACAATGTGCCATTCCGAAGCGTTCAACACCAAGGAGATCTAGCTCCGGGGTGTGCCCGGGGCCCCCGCCCGCGCCTGAGCCCGGTACCAGTCCCGCCAGATGAGTCGGTGGACGCCGAGCTTCTCGGGGAGCGAGCGCAGCCCGGGGATGAAGGGCAGCAAGGCCAGCCCCAGGGTCAGCACCATCATCACGGACCAGACCTCGACATCGGCGTTGCCCGAGTTGGAGAACGGTTTGACCTGGTACCAGAACGTGTAGAGCCAGAGCCAGGCCTGACCCGGGAACTGACCGGTCTCGTTCATCATGCCCCACTGGGTGCCGGCCAGATGTTGCTTCGAGGCCAGCCCGGCCATATAGCTGCCGTCAGCGATGAACAGCAGCGGTTTGGTGTAGTCGCTGGCGTAGAACTGCCCACCCTCAGAGGTGAGCGCCCCGTCGAGCCCGCCGCTCTGGGCCAGTCTCAGCAGGCTGGTGGCGATTTCCGGTACGGGCCCGTAGTCGCCGGCCGGAACCTGCGCCGGGTCGCCGTTCGGTGCCTTGGCCAGGGCAGCGCCGTAGTTGTTGGCCCAGGACCCCTGCTGGTTGGGGCTCGCCGAGCTGTAGCTGGCGAGGGCGGCGGTCAGGGTGGGGTCGCTGGGAACCGAGCGGAGAGGCTTCAGCACGAAGTCCTGGGCCGGGTCGACCGGGATCCGCACGCCCGCTAGCCGCTCGAGCGAGACCGGCCCGAGTTTCTGGCCGGCCCCGGCGACGTGGTTGTAGGGCGCCCCGTACGAGGCCGAGATGCTGGTGCCGGCGAGTTCGGTCACCGCCGTCGCCACGAAGTCCGGCGGGTCCGCCTTGGACCAGCGCTGGAGCGTGATCGGCTTGTCATCGGGCGAGGAGAACAGAGCAGCCAGCAGCACAGTTAGCAGTGCGATCACGAGCAAGGCGATGACGAACTCCTTGACGATGTCGTACCGCCGCCAGGGCCCTTCCCAGTGGGATCCGGCCGGCCCCGGCTGAGCGACCGGCGCCTGCACGCTTGTCGCGCTCATTGGTCCACCATCCCGGTGGCAGCACAATCCAAGGATTGACGGCCGGATCGCCCGAGAGTCGGTCCAGCTTCTCGGTGCACGCCGGGGGACGGCCAGGAGCGCGCGCCCGCCGAAGGCCAGTATGAGTACCGCCGCCCCCGGCGCGCCGAGACCCCACGACCGGCTTTGGAAACAGGCCCGACCGAGGGCCGGTGGCCATCGAGCGGCCGAGCGGGCTGATCGTCGAGCGGCTGCTGGCGGCCGGTCATCCGGTGGTGCCGATCTGCCCCGTCCTAGCGCTCTCCGCGTCCACGAGTGCGCCTACTGCCAGTCCCGCTACCTGAACCTCCGTCGCTGCCCCGGCTGCAACCTGTTCCGCCGCAACCTCGGGCCGGGAGGCTAGTGTCCCAATAGCGATGAACCCGTCACGATCCAAGAAATCTTGGAAGGGGGGTTGACTTGGGAAGCTCACGGTGCCACCCGATCTGCGGGCGGGATCTCCTCGGCCCCGAACGGCGGGACGACGCCCCGCCGGCGCACCAGCAGCACATGGGCGGCCACCAGCGCCACGATCACGAGGGGGAGCAGGACGACGTGCCACAGCAGCATCTGCCCGGCGTTCAAGACGTTGAAGAAGGCCCCGAGCCCGCTGGCGTTGATCCCGTCCTTGGCCTGGGCTGAGATCCACTGCGAATCGAAGTTGGACTGGACCAGGTACCCGGTAAACGCGGTGGCGATCGACCCAACGAATGCCAGCACACCGGTGACCCAGGTCAGCGCCCGCCGGCCCCGCCAGGCGGCCATGAAGAACTTGCCCCACAGGTGGATGACCATGCAGAAGAAGAAGAGCTCGACACTCCACAGGTGCAGCGAGTTCACGAAGTGGCCCACCGACGAGGTGTGCCACCAGGCCACCCCCTCCAGAGCCAGGATGGCCCCCGACACGATTGCGCACACCAGGCCAGCGAGGGTCAGCACGCCGAAGACGTAGATCCAGCTCGCGACGTACGCCGGCTGGCGATCGGGCAGCAGCTGCTCGGGCGGCAGCGCGGCGGCCACCACCTCGCGGAGGCGGCCGGTCCAGTTGCCGGGACCTTCCAGCGGCGCGCTCATGACTTACGCCGGTGACCGGGGAAGGGCACGAGCAGGGCGACGACCAACACGGCAACCATCGAGGCGATGACGATGAGATTGGCCAGCGAGATCTGCACCACGCCCCAGTGCAGGTAGTGCCCGGCATGGTTGAGGTTCAGCGCCGTTGCGGGAACGGCTGCGGATAAGCCCACCTGGCCCCGGCGCCCGGCGGGCGACTGCCACCGCCGTCCCCGGGTTCCAGGACGCACCCGCAGCGCGGGGCCGATCCCTCCCATCGCCGCACCAGGGTAGGCGATCAGCCGGGGCAATTCCAGTGTCGTTTGGCACTTGAAGTTTGTCCAGGTCCGGTTCTCAAAGGGCAGCTGGCAGGGCCAGTGGAGCCAGAATTCCTTTCTGAACTAGCCCTCCGGATAAGGTGCCTTGGAGCCCACACAAATGAGGGCGGGCGGCACGTACGGGCGCCTGGCGGCGCTCACGCTCGCTGCGGGGCGGTTCGCCATGGCCACGAGGCTTACGTCCCTCCTGGTTCCCGGCACCACCGGATCCGGTTCCGGAGATGGCTGGACGCCGCCCGACGCCAAGCTGGCCTGCTCGGCCTCAGGCCCTCACCAGAGGACCTTCACGAGCACGTTGGCGCCGGTAGATGCTTGTTTTTGCCCGGTATCCGGGTAAAAATCACATCAAGCGGGTTCTAGCCGGAGTTTCCGGGTTAGCAAAGGGCGTTGTCGAGAAAATCCGATGAACCGACGCGCGGCGGCGCCGGTCAACGCTTTCTCGCATCGTGTTATTGCGCGTGCAAATCTCAGAAAAACTCCAGGCCACCCGCCCGAAACTTCGGGCTCGTCAAATCGACTGCCGGTAGCCGAAGAATTCATGGTCGGGGTTGTAACCGCCATAGCCCCCGCCGACCCCGGAAACCTCTGCCACGAAGTCGATGCCGGCCAGCCACTTCACTTGCTTGAACCCGAGCTGCACCTCGTTGCGCAGCCGGAGCGGCGCGCCGTGCCCGTAGCTGAGTGCCTCGCCATTCATGTCGTAGGCGAGCATGGTCAGGTGGTAACGCATCTGCTCGATCGGGTGAGCGTCGTAGTAGAGACCGCCGTCGGGACCGTCACCCAGCGAGTAGAAGACGACCCAGCGGGCCTCCGGCAGCGGCCGAACGAGGCCCAGAATCGTCTCCATCGACACCCCTCTCCACTTCGCTACGCCGGACCAGCCTTGGATACAGAAGTGTTGGGAGATCTGCTCGTGAGCCGGCAAGGCTCGCAGGTCGTCCAGGCTCAACTCGACCGAATTCTCTACGAGGCCTTGGATGCGCAGTCGCCAGGAGGCAAACCCCTCGTCGAACAGTCTCCGGTACTCCTCGGTGGTAGGGAACGCTCCGTTGTGCCAGAAGTACGGAGAGATGTCCTTCTCGTGGTACTCGCCGGGGGTGGCGTCGACGTGTTCGAAGAGCCGTTGGAGGGGGCCGATCAGGGCGAAGCCGATCCGCTGCACCGCCCGCGGGTGGCGCAGCGTGACCGGTGTAGCCGACACCCAGGCGACGATGATCACGGCCATGGACAGGCTGAAGATCCCGAAGCCGACCCAGCTGGCGTCGTTCCGGCTGCCATAGATGTGATTGAGGTTCTTCAGCAGCCCCGTCGTGAAGACGAGGGTGACGTGCACGACGATAAAAAAGAGGAACCAGCACAGGATCAGAAAGTGCAGGGAGCGGGCCACCTGGATGGAAAGCAGCCGGCTGACTGCCTTGATCCGGGTCGACAGCGCCGGCGACATGCCCAGGCCGGTGATGAGCGCCAGCGGGGCGGCAATGAACACGGTGACGAAATAGGCCAGCAACTGCAGACCGTTGTAGGCCGTCCATCCCGTCTCGGTGGGCCAGTGCAGTGACAGGTACTGGATCGTCACCGACAGCGCCGCCGGGAACACCTTCCAGGTCGCGGGCACGATGCGCCGCCACTGGCCAGTGGAGAACAGCAGCAGGTAGAAAAGCGCCCCGTTGGCGAG
>DAIQBQ010000281.1:0-4261 GCA_036781065.1 Actinomycetota bacterium | reverse complement strand
GCCGACCGCGGTGACGGTGACCGCGGCCGGAGCCGGGCCGGCGCGTGCGAGGTAGTGGGTGAAGTACGCCGTGAGGGTGGCCCCGAGGTACTCTCCGGGGGGCGAAGCGGGCAATGGGACAGCCAGCTTCGGGAGCGGCGGCGGTTGCGGGGCCGGTACCTGCGCGGGCAGGGACGTGGCGACGGTGCCGGCTCCGGAGGAGCGGATGCCCACCCGGTAGTACGAAGTCCCCGCCTGCTCGTACCCCCCCGCCACCTGGTCGAGGACGTCGGCGGCGACGGTGATCGCCCAGTAGCCCGGCCCCAACCGGGCGGCTGCCACCGCTGACACGCGGGACACGTAACGCGCCGAAGCGATGACGCCGGTCAGGTTGACCGGGCCGGGATAAAACGTTGCCAGGGAAGCCTCGTTCCCCGCCCCCGCCTCCAGGTAGGCGGCGACGTACTGCTCGGCGAAGCCGGCAGCGCCGGCGGGCAGGCGGGGGATTGGGGACTGAGCCGGCCCGGGGATGAGCGCACGGAGACCACCGGCACCGGCGAGTGCGATCAGCGCCCAGAGTGCGATCGTCGCCGCCCGGGCCCGCCAGGCCGCGCGTGCGGCCACCTCCCGCCAACCCGGGTTGGCGGGAGCGGGGGCCGGCGGCTGCCCCCCGGGCTCGGGGGTGGACTGCTGCTGCCAGAGGTCGATGGTGGCGGCCATCGGGGACCGCGTTTGGCCAAGCGGTGGTGACACGGGTGAGCTCCTGGGTGCTAAGGGAGCGAGATGGTCTCGCCGGGATAGATCAGGTCAGGGTTCCGGGAGCGGAGGTGGGGCCGGTTCACGGCGACCAGGAGCTCCCAGTACCGGGCGATGCGGGCGTCTGCCAGATCGGTAGGGGACTCGCCGAGCCGGTGGGCAAGAGCGGCGGCGGCGATCGTCCAGAGGTTGTCGCCCGCCACCACCACGTGGGTGGTCTGTGCCGGGGTGGCGCTCGGTGGTGGGTAGGGGGCCTGAGCCGTTGCGGCACCGGCCGCCGGGACCGGCGCGGGGGTTGGTGCCGGCAACGGCGCGGGGGTTGGTGCCGGCAACGGCAGCCCGGGTAACCCGCCGGCCGGCACGATCACCGGGGTAGGGGAGGGTCCCGGGCCGCTGGCAAAGGCCACGCCGGCGCCGAGCAACGACATCGCCACCGACACCGCCAACGCCCGGTCCACGACCCGCTGGATCCCCGGGAGCGTCGCCCCACGGGCGGTCCGCAGGAGCCTCGGCGCCCGGGCGGCAGCGGCTGCGGCGTAGAGGGCCGTTGAGCCGAGCAACCAGGCGGCGAGCCCGAAGGCCAGTAGCCGGGTGGCCGAGGCCAGCGCGTCGGCCGGCGCGGTCCGGGCCAGCCACGGCCCCCAGGTCGCCGGCGACAGCCCGGGCCCCGCTAGGAACGACAGGTTGCCCAAATCGTGCAGGGCGATGAGCGACGCAACCTCGACCCCCAAGAGGGCGAAAATCGATAACGACGCACGGAAAGTGGGTTGTTGTGATGATCTACACATGATGGCGGTGAGGTTAGCGCCGCTGCCTGCGGCTGTCAAGATCTAAGCTTCGAGGCGGGTCACATTCGGCGGCGTTAACGCGGTTGTAAAGGGCACATCGCTGCGAACCCATGTGCAACGTGGGGTTGAGTACAATGCGCGCGGACAGCGGCCCGGGAGGTTGGGAGGAGAACCTATGACGTACGTGATTTGTGAGCCCTGCATCGGCGTGAAGGACCGTTCGTGCGTCGATGAATGTCCGGTCGACTGCATCTACGAGTCGGAGGAGCAGCTGCTCATCAACCCCGACGAGTGCGTCGACTGCGACGCCTGCCTCCCGTCCTGTCCGGTAGATGCCATCTACCCCGGCGACAACGTGCCCGCCGAGTGGAAGAACTTCATCGACAAGGCCAAGCAATTCTTCGCCGACCACCCGGATGCCTCGGGCGGAGCCTCGGAGAGCCCGTTCGCCCCGAGCGAGGAGCGAGGCGAATAGCCGACCCGCGGATCGAGTCCCGGCTGGGGGAGAAGTTGTCTGTCCTCTACCGGCTTGCCCCCGGAGCGGGCGACCCGCATCCCTTCAGCGAGGTCGTCGGGATGCTGCAGCGGGTCGCCACCGACCAGGACGGGCAGCGGAGTTTCCACATCTGCCGGCGGGATGGCTCGGTGCTGGCTGTCCGGGAGGCGGATGTGATCGCCATGAAGTTCATCCCGACCCGGCCGTCGGGCAAGGTGCGTATCCCGCCCTCCTGGACCGGGCGGTGACGGCTGGTCCACAGCGTGGATTCGCCTGCGTGGCCGCCAGATTCTGCGAATATATCTGCATGCCGAAATTCGGGCGACCGAAGCGCGATGAACTAGACAAGCTCCGCGAATTTGCAGCAAAGCATCAGGGGGTCGAGGGTTACCTTGAACCTCGTACCGCGACCTTCGATCAGTCGCTGCTGCTGGTCGCCCGGGAGGGGGAGTGGCTCCGGGCGGCGATCGACGACCGGCGCAAGGCCGAGGCCTTCTGCAAGAAGCTCGGGATTCCGTTCTACGACGCCGGCATCGTCGGCTACCCGGAGCGGATGCGGGGCCGGCGGAAGGCCAAGCCGGCCCTGGAGGCGCCGACCCCGGCCGAGCTGGAGGCCTGGTTCAAGGCGGAGTCGTCGGCCGAGGGGGACTGACGCCAATCCGGCCACAAGATTCGGCCCGCGATCAAGCGCGGTATCCTGAAAGGACTGTCGAGGGCTCACGCCCCTGTAACCCGTTTGGACGGGAGGCCTACATTGGATGCCGGAACCGTGGAGACCGTTGAGACCCAGCCCCAGGTGATCAACCTCACCGAGACGGCGGCCAAGAAGGTCCGCCAGCTGCTCGACCAGGAAGGCAACCCGGAGTTCTTCCTTCGCGTCGCCGTCCAGCCCGGAGGGTGCTCGGGGCTCCGGTACTCGCTGTATTTCGACGACCGGCCGATCGACGGCGACATCGCCTCGGTGAGCGACGGGGTCCTGGTGCGGGTCGACCGTATGTCAGCACCGTACCTTCGTGGGGCTCGGATCGACTGGCTGGAGACGCTGCAGCAGTCCGGCTTCTCGATCGACAACCCCAACGTGCACGGCACCTGCGCCTGCGGGGACTCGTTCCACTAGGCCAGAGCCGCTTGCCGGCACGCGCTGGTTCGCGGTCGTGCGAATTCGATAGGTACCTCTTCTTGTAACCAAAAGTGCGTATTTGAGTCTTTTCATTACAAAGAACGCCCGAGCGCCCGCCAGCTGACCGCATGGTCGGCCCGCGTCAGTGGCCGTTCTGGCTGAAGTGCTGGTAGTCCGGGGTACTGGGCCAGTTCCCGCCCCAGCCCCACCCAATGGACCTGAAGGCTGCGACGAGCTGCCCGCCGGGCACCGCCATGCCCGGCCGCACGGCTGAGCGGTTGACGTACGGGGCGCCGTTCGGCGGCTGCACCTGCCCGCCCTCGAGGTACGGGTTCTGGACCGTGTTGACGTCGACGGCGAGGCCGTAGGCATGCTGTGACCATTGCGGCGGGCCGGGTGCGACCGCGTCCCGGCAGTTGAAGCCAGCGGTGTTGTCGGCGGCGGTCGACGCCGGGTCACTCCCTCCATACACCGAGATCGGCTGCATCTGGTAGATCGGGAAGTGCTCGTTGAACAGTGCGCGGAACACCGTCTCGATGCCGGTCACGACCGATGAGGCCATGACCAGCTGGCCCACGTGGGGTTTGTTGTCGAAGCCCCAGTAGCTCATCGTGATCTGGCTGAGTGCCGAGGGCGGGACCGGGCAGCCGGCGTGCCAGGAGGCCCCCAGGCCGGCCGCCGTTACCGGGGCGACGCTGGCCGTGAAGCTTGTGGAAACTTGGGCTGGCGTGTGCTCTCCGGCTGCCGGGGTCGCCGGGCTGGGGGCCGGCGACGGGCTCGGGCTGGGCGGCGCCGGAGGGCTGGAGCTGGGGCTTGCCAGCTGCGCCACGGTCGGCGGTGGTGGCGGGGGGCCTGGCTTGAGGCTGGCCGAGGTGCTGGAGCAGGCGGCACAGACGGTCACCAGAGCAAGGAACGAGAGCCTGGAGCGGCGCACCGCCCCACGATAAGGTCGGGGGCGTGCGCATGCGAGCGGCTGCCGGTCTCGCCGGGCTTGCCGGGCTGTTGGCCGTGATCGCCGCCTCCTGTGGCTCGCCCGCGGCGCGTAGCGTCGCTCCGGCCTCGCCGGCGCTGACCGCGCCGGTCTCGCCGAGCTCCCCGCCCGCGAGCCCCAGCCCCCCGCCC
>DAIQBQ010000280.1:0-4261 GCA_036781065.1 Actinomycetota bacterium | reverse complement strand
AGAGTGGCGCCCTGCAACGGCATAAGCTTTTTGCATGGCGCGGGGACGGCTTCGCATCTACCTGGGGGCGGCCCCAGGCGTGGGCAAGACGTACGCCATGCTGAACGAGGGCTGGCGGGCGCACACCCGGGGCAAGGAAGTCGTCGTCGCCTACGTCGAGACCTACGACCGCCCGAACACCCGGGCGCAGCTGCGCGACCTGGAGGTGATGCCCCGCACCAAGATTCCCTACCGGGGCCAGGCCTTCGAGGAGATGGACGTCGACGCCGTCCTCGCCCGGCATCCGGAGATGGCCCTCGTCGACGAGCTTGCCCACACCAACGTCCCCGGCAGCCGTCATGAGAAGCGCTGGCAGGACGTCGAGGAGCTGCTTGACGCCGGGGTCAACGTGATCTCGACCGTCAACATCCAGCACCTGGAGTCGCTGAACGACGTCGTCGAGCGGATCACCGGTGTCACCCAACGGGAGACCATCCCGGACGCCGTGGTCCGGGCCGCCGACCAGATCGAGCTCGTCGACATGAGCGCCGAAGCCCTCCGCCGGCGGATGGCGCACGGCAACATCTACCCGCCGGAGAAGGTCGACGCCGCCCTGGGCAACTACTTCCGGGAGGGCAACCTGGCCGCCCTCCGGGAGCTGGCGCTGCTGTGGGTCGCCGACCGGGTCGACGAGTCGCTGACCGACTACCGGCAGCGCCACGGGATCGCCCAGCCCTGGGAGACCCGGGAGCGGGTCGTCGTCGCCCTGGACGGCTCGCCGGAGGGCGACCACCTGATCCGCCGCGGCGCCCGCATGGCTGCCCGCAGCAAGGGCGAGCTCCTCGCAGTCCACGTCCGCTCCGCCGACGGCCTCGCCGGGCCCGCCCCCGACGTGCTGATGCGCCAGCGAGCGATGGTCGCCGAGCTGAACGGCCGCTACCTGGAGATCACCGGTGGCGACGTGGCCGAGACCATGGTGAAGTTCGCCCGGGCGGAGAACGCCACCCAGCTGATCCTCGGCGCCCCGCAGAGCCCGCGTTGGCAGGAGCTGTTCCACGGCTCGACCGTCAACCGGGTCGTCCGCCTCGCCGGGCCGATCGACATCCACGTCATCTCCGCCTCCGGTGCGCCGCACACCGAGCTGCCGCGCCCGTTGCGCCGTCGCCACCTCGCCCCGTTCCCGCACCGGCGCCGCCAGCTGGCACTGGTCCTGGGCATCGCCGGCGCCCCGATCCTGGCCGCGTCGCTCGCCCCGTTCCGGGCGCAGCTCGGCCCGTCGGTCAGCCTGCTGTTCTTCCTGGCCCTCGTGGTCGGCGTGGCCATCCTCGGCGGGGCGCTGCCGGCGCTGACGGTGGGCCTGGTCGCCTTCTCCATCGCCGACTACTTCTTCATCCCACCGATCCACTCGCTGACGATCTACCGGTCGTCCGACGCCCTCGCCCTGGCGGTGTTCCTGGTCATCGGGGTAGCGGTGTCGTCGGTCGGCGAGCGGGCGGCCCGCCGCACGCTACTGGCGGCGCGCAGCCAGGCCGAGGCCGAGGCGCTGGCCCGGCTGGCGGCCAGCTCGGTGCTGTCGGCCGGCGACGAGGCCCTCCCCAATCTGCTGACCCAGCTGCGTGAGACCTTCGGCCTGACTGCGGTCGCGGTGCTGACCCCGGACGGGACGGGTTGGCGGGTCGAGGCGTGCGCCGGCGACCCGGTTCCCGCCCGCCCGGAGGACGCCTCCTTCTCGGCCGCGCTCGACGAGGGGGCCGTGCTGGCCCTGGCCGGCGGGGAGTTGGTCGGCGAGGACACCCGGCTGCTCAACTCCTTCGTCGCCCAGCTGCGCTCCGCCCAGGAGGGCCGCCGGCTGCAGGAGCAGGCTCGCTCGGCCGGCGAGCTGGCCGAGTCCAACGCACTGCGTACCGCGCTGCTGGCGGCGGTGTCGCACGACCTGCGCACCCCGTTGGCCTCGATCAAGGCCTCCGCCTCCAGCCTGCTGTCGCACGAGGTCTCCTGGTCGCCGGAGGCGATCCGCGGCTTCGCCCGGACGATCGAGGGCGAGGCGGACCGGCTGAACGGGGTCGTCTCGAACCTGCTCGACATGAGCCGGCTCCACGCCGGCGCCCTGCACTTGAAGCTCGGCCCGGTCGGAATGGAGGAGGTGGTGTCGGCGGCGCTCAGCAGCCTGTCCCGCGACCTCTCCCAGCTGGCCGTCGACGTACCCGACTCGCTCCCGGAGGTCGAGGCCGACCCCGCGTTGCTGGAGCGGGCGATCGCCAATGTCGTCGACAACGCCCTGTCCTGGTCGCCCCCGGACCGCCCGGTGCGGGTCGAGGCCGCCGAGGTCGGCGACGACCGGGTCGACCTGTGCGTCATCGACCGCGGGCCGGGGATCCCGGCATCCGAGCGGGACCGGGTCTTCCAGCCGTTCCAGCGCTACGGCGACACCGGCCGGGCCTCGACCAACGGGGTCGGGCTCGGGCTGGCGGTGGCCCGTGGCTTCGTCGAGGCGATGGGCGGCGAGCTGCTGGTCGAGGACACCCCCGGCGGGGGCACGACGATGATCCTGTCGCTGCGCCGCTCCGAACCGATCCCGGCGTCGAGGGCGATCTAGCGGTGTGCCCCTCAATTACGGCGACATTCGAACGCCCCTGCATCCCCGCTCGCTGCGTTGCTCGTCGGTTGCATAGCTCCGCAATGCGCCCTCCTCGCGCCTTGCGAAATCGGGGCGCAGGACCGCTCTCAGTGTCGCCTCATTTTCGGGACACACCACTAGCGGTGCGCCCCTCGCTTGCGGCGGCGTCCGGGCGCTCTCTGCGCCGGCTCACCCTCGGGCGCTCTCTGCGCCGGCTCACGTTCGGGACGGGCTCCTAGTGGCGCATCCGGCCAGCCGGATCCTCGTGGTCGACGACGAGCCGCAGATCCGCAAGACGCTGGAGGTCAACCTCCGCGCCCGGCGCTACGAGGTCGACGTGGCCTCGACCGGCGAGGAGGCGCTGTCGCTCGCCGCCCGCCACCATCCCGACGTCGTCATCCTCGACCTTGGCCTGCCGGGCATCGACGGCATCGACGTGGTCAGGGGGCTCCGGGGCTGGACGACGGTGCCGATCCTGATCCTGTCGGTGCGCGACCGGGAGGCCGACAAGGTCGCCGCCCTCGACGCCGGCGCCGACGACTACATCACCAAGCCGTTCGGGATGGACGAGCTGCTGGCCCGGCTCCGGGCGGCGCTGCGCCGGTCGATGATCGCCGATGAGGCCGCCTCGGTCACCACCGACGACTTCACGGTCGACCTCGCTGCCCACAAGGTCATCCGCGCCGACGGCGCCGAGGTGAGCCTGACCCGCACCGAATGGCAGCTGGTCGAGGTGCTGGTCCGCAACCAGGACCGGCTGGTCACCCAGCGCCAGTTGCTCCAGCAGGTCTGGGGCCCGTCCTACGAGCGGGAGACCAACTACCTGCGCTCGTTCATGGCGACGATCCGGCGCAAGCTCGAGCCCAATCCGGCCCGGCCGCGCTACTTCCGCACCGAGCCGGGCATCGGTGTGCGGTTCGTGCCGGGCGGCTATCCGTCGCGCCCGGAGGGCACCCCCCGGTCCGACCCCTCCTAGTGGTCCGGCGGAAGCTTGCCCGGCGGCCGACCGTTGCCCCGGCGCCGCGTGGCCATCCAGGTCTCGATGTCGGCGCGGCTCCAGAGCTTGCCCCGGTCGAGCTCCACGACGGCTGAGGGGAAGCCCGGGGAGACCAGTAGCTGATAGACGCGCTGGCGGGTGACCTTCAACACTTTGGCGACATCGCTCGCCCCGAGCAGGCTTGGCTGGCGCTGATCCTCGTAGCCCTCCGGCTCGGCCGTGATCGCCAGGGGGACCGCCTGGCCGTTGGTCGCCGCCTTGAGCGCCGAGGCGAAGATGTTGTTGCCGATCTGGCTCGCCTCAAGCAGGGATCCGGCCTCCACGAGGAACACAGCGTTCAGCTTGGGAAGCTCGGCGCCGGCGACCGGACCCAGAGCTGCCGGTTCCCCTTCCAGGGCCTGCTGCAGGTCTCCAGCCAAATCAAAACAGCGGTCGGGGTCGACCGGGCTGGAATCAGCCCAGATCCTCCATTCCACCGGTGCCCTCCTTCCAGATGCCTGGCTCTTTGTTGTTGGCGGTGCACCACGCCCGGAACCGGCTCCGTGCATTCAGCAACGCACGCCGGTCGCTCGGCGTGGTGGGCAGGACCTTGCATCGCCTTGCTGTCCGGAGCGAACGCCTTGACGTGACCCTTGCCCTGCTCGAAGCTCCAGCCCACCGCTTTCATT
>DAIQBQ010000279.1:0-4294 GCA_036781065.1 Actinomycetota bacterium | reverse complement strand
GCTGCAGTTCACCCCGGACCTGCTGCCCTCCGATGTCACCGGCGTCGGGGTCTACGACGCCGAGGTCAAGCGGTTCGTGTTCAAGCCCGGGCCCATCTTCGCCAATATCGTGCTGGGGGATGAGATCAACCGGGCCTCGCCCAAGACCCAGTCGGCTCTCCTGGAGTCGATGGAGGAGCACCAGGTCTCGGTCGACGGCATCACCCACAACCTGCCCCGGCCGTTCATGGTCATGGCCACCCAGAACCCGATCGACCACGTCGGCACCTACCCGCTCCCCGAATCACAGCTCGACCGGTTCATCATGCGCCTCTCGATGGGCTACCCGGACGCCGCAGCCTCGCTGCGCATCCTCGACCGGCACGGGGGCGAGGAGCCGGTGTACGACCTGGCGCCGGTCGTCGACCAGGCCGGCGTGATCGGCCTGATCCGCGGCGCCCGCCAGGTGCACACCGCCGAGGCGCTCAAGCGCTACATCGTCGACTTGATCGAGGCCACCCGGAACCACCCCGGCGTCTCGCTCGGCGCCAGCCCGCGGGCAGCGCTGTTCCTGCTCAAAGCGGCCCGGGCGAAGGCGGCTTCCGAGGGACGGGACTACGTGCTGCCCGACGACGTCAAGGCGCTCGCCGTCCCGGTGCTCGCCCACCGCGTCCTGCTCTCGCCCCAGGCACAGTCCCGCGGCCGGTCACAGGAGGACATCGTCGGGGAGCTGGCCTCGACCGTCCCGGTCCCGAGCCCGGGCCGCCGCTAGCCCGCCCGTCCGCTCGGTGCTCACCACCCGCGGCTGGGCGCTGGCAGCCGGGAACCTGGCCCTGCTGATCGCCGGCCGCCTGTTCGGGATCCGGGAGCTGTTCGAGCTCGGCCTGGGCCTCGCCACGCTGGTGGTCGCCGCCTGCGTCCTCGTCCGCCGCAGCAGCCACGAGACCCGCCTCTCCCGGGCGGTCGATCCGGTCGAGGTCTACCCGGGGACCATCGTGCGGGTCGAGGTGACGATCCGGGCGGGCTCCCGGCGGACACCGCCGCTGCTGTTCGTCGAGGAGCTCCCGGTCGACCTGGCCGAGGGCGTCCCGGGGACGGTCACCAAGACGGTCAAGGCAAGGGGCGCCGGCTCCGCGGCCGGCCCGCTGACCCGGGCAGGGTCCCCGCCGCCCGACCAGGCGCGGCGGATCGGGCGGCGGTCGATCGCCTTCCCGATCGGCGCCATCGAGGCCCACGAGACGCACCAGCTCGCCTACCGGGTCGTGCCGACCAAGCGAGGCCGGTTCGAGATCGGCCCGGGGTCGACGATCGTCACCGACCCGTTCGGCCTGGCCCGGTCGCCCGACCGGCCGCTGGCCAAGAGCTTCCTCCTGGTCTACCCGGCCTACGAGCAGCTGCTGCTCATGGGGGCGGCCACCCCGGCCTCGCTCGAGGGCAACCCACGGCCGATCGCGCCCACCGGCTCGGGGGACGACTTCTTCACGATGCGCGAGTACCAGTCCGGGGACGACATCAAGAAGATCCACTGGCGCACCAGCGCCCGGCAAGGCCGCATGATGGTGCGCCAGGAGGACCGTCCCGCCGAGCCGCGGGCGATGGTGCTGCTCGACGACCGCCGGAGCGCCCACGCCCGTCGGGGCGACGGGGCCGACTCGTTCGAGGCGGCGATCTGCTCGGCGGCGTCGCTGATCCACCTGTTCTCGTCCCAGGGCCTCGCCGTCGGCCTGGCTCTTGCCTCCCGGGCCGGGGCCGGGGCGGGATCCCCGCCGACCGCCCGGGGCCTCCCGAACGCCGCCGCCCGCGGGAGCGGGCTGGGGGTGATCGAGCGCTTCGCCAAGGGACCCGACCACGAGCGGGACATCATGCAGCGGCTGGCGGTGATGACACCGTCGTCATCGGGCGACCTGTCCGCCGGGATCGCCACGCTGCTGGAACCCCGGCGCGGGGCGACCTACCTGGCGGTGGTCACGACCGAGATCGACCCGGCCTGGGAGCTGCACACCGCCGCCGGCGCCCGCGCCGAGTACGGACTGCCGCTGGTGGTGATCCGGCACCTCCGGTACACCTACCAGGGCCTCTCCGGCGACGCCCTGCGCGAGGCGGAGGTCGCCGCCGGCGGCGGGGCCGCCGCGGTCGAGCGGGCCGGCGGGACGATCGTCGACGTCGAGGCCGGCCAGACGCTCAAGCCGTCCTGGGACGCCCGCTTCGGCGCCCGGGTCCGGTTCCGGCCGGCCTCGACGATCCCGAGCGCGGCCGCGGCCGGCGCGACGCCGTTTGCGGAGCACGCCGTGACCGGCGGAGGGACGCGGTGACCCGGGAGGGCGAGAGCCGCGTCACCCTGGCGCTGGCGCTGGTTGCCGCCACCTGCATCTACGCCTTCTCCCGGGTCTTCACCGGGCGTGCCTGGCTGATCCCGGCACTCGGCGCCGCGGTCGGGTCGATCGCCCTCACCCGCTGGCTCGCCCACCTCCGGATCACCCTGCGCCGGTCCAGCCGGGGCGGCACGGCGGGGGCGATGGACGGCTTCGTAGCGACCCTCGCCGTGCTGGCGGTCGGGGGCCTGGTCGTCCTGGCGGTGGTGTTCCCGTCCGACACCACCTACGGCATCCCGACCTTCCACACGGTGCATGCCGCCCTCAACGCGCTGCACGCGGCGGGCCACGCCATCTCGACCGTCGTGGCGCCGGTCGACCCCACCCCCGGGTTCCTGGCGATGGCGATGGCGACCGCCTGGGTCGCCGGCGTGCTCTCCGCCGGGCTGATCGGCGCCCCGAGCAACTGGCGCCAGGAGGGCGAGGGGGCGGACAGCCTGTCCAGCTCGCTGGTCGCCCCGCTGCCCTGGCTCGTGCTGTTCACCGTGGCCGCCGGCGTCGGCCAGTCCAGCAGCTGGAGCCGGGTGTTCGTCGTCGGGCTGTTCTTCCTCGCCGTGCTGCTCTACCTGCTCGCCGAGGGCTGGCGGGCCAGCACCCACCTCCCGAAGCTCGACGGGCTGATCCGGCTGGGCGCGTTGTCCCTGGTGGGGGCGCTGGTACTGCCGAACATCATCCCCGGGTACCGGGCCGGGCCGGTTTTCTCGTCGCTCAGGGTCGGTCCCTCGACCGAGACCGTGATCAACCCGCTGGTCAGCATCAAGCCGATGCTGCTCAACCAGACCAACCAGGTGATGTTCCGGGTGCAGGCCAACGCCCAGGAGTATTGGCGGCTCACCTCACTCGACCTCTACGACGGCACAACCTGGACCTCGAAGGGGCAGTTCAACCCGTCCGGCGGGGTGCTGTCGTCGCCGCCCCCGGGACTGTCGATCGTGCCGGTGCAGCAGCACTACCGGGTCGCCTCACTGACCGGCGCCTGGGTCCCCGCCGCCTTCGTCCCCACCAAGGTCAGCGGCATCCCGACCGCCTACGACGCTGACACCAGCGCGCTGATCGTGCAGGACTCCGGAGCGCTGGCGCCCGGCAACCACTACTCGGTCAGCTCGGATGCCCCGGAGCCCACGGGCTACGAGCTCCAAGCCACCGGTGCCGCGTCGTCCTCCCCGTCGAAGGCCGACCTGGACCTGCCGGCCAGTGCCCGCAGCTCGATCGGCCCGATCGCCGCCGCGCTGGTATCCCAGGCCGGCGCCAGCACAGCCTACGAGGACGCGGTGGTGATCCAGGACTGGCTCCGCTCCCCGGCGTTCACCTACGACGAGTCGGTCCAGGCCGGGTCGAGCAGCAACTACCTGCTCAATTTCCTGACCGTGACCCGCCGCGGCTACTGCGAGCAGTTCGCCGGGGCGATGGCCGTGATGCTGAGGACCCTCGGCATCCCGGCGCGGGTGGCGGTCGGGTTCCTGCCCGGCCAGCAGGCCGGGACAACCGCCGGCGGCCTGACCAGCTACACGGTCACCGGCAACGACGCCCACGCCTGGCCGGAGGCCTACTTCAGCGGGATCGGATGGGTGGCCTTCGAGCCGACGCCCCGGCAGGGTGCCGTGCCGCCCCCCTACACGATCGCCGCCCCGCCGGTCCAGAACCCCACTCCCACGCCGGCGGCAACCGAGCCGGGCACGTCGGCGCAGCCGACAACCGCCCCGGCGGCGACCACCGCGCCCGTCTCGCACGCCCGCCAGCAGCCAGCCACGCCCAAAGCCAGCCACCCGCTCAGCCCAGCCCGGCGGGCCGCTGACGACCTGATCCTGGCCTTGATCGCCGCGGTGGCACTGCTCGTGGGCGCCCGGGAGGCACGGCTGCGGCTGCCCGCCCGCCTGGCCCGGACGCCGCGGGAGCGGGCGATCGCCATCTACGACGAGTTCCGCCTGCGAGCCGGCGACGCC
>DAIQBQ010000278.1:0-4361 GCA_036781065.1 Actinomycetota bacterium | reverse complement strand
TAGCCTTCTGCTCCACCAGCTGCCCGGCGCGGCCCAGCGGGGACTTCGTGCCTTCGGCGAATGGCTTCTCGCCGACCCCAGCCGCTGGGGCGAGCTGCGATCGCTGTCGCCGGTGGTGACCCGGCGGGTGGTGCGCTGGGTCGGCTTCGCTCCCGGGGCCTCACCGACGCAGCTCCGCTACCTGGGCTCCTTCGAGAAGTCCTACTCCAGCCCCGCGCTCACCCGGCTGCTCGGGTCTCTGCTCGCCCTGGACCTGCGAGAGACGCTGGACCGGCTCGAGGTCCCGACCCTGATCGTGACCGGGGCCCGGGACCGCCTGATCGGCCGCCGGGCGTCGGAGTTCATGGCGACGCGGATCCCGGGGGCCGAGCTGCTCGTGGCCGAACGCAGCGGGCACATGACGATCATGGAGCGCCCTGACGTCGTCAATCCGGCCCTGAACGGCCTGCTCCGGCGATGCCTCCCCGGACTGGAGAGTGCTACCGGCTAGCGCTGGTCCCGGGACCCGCCGCGCCCACTAGCTCCGCTACGGGTGTCAAGGGAGAGCCGGCTCTAGGTGGCACCCCTCGCTACGCTTTTGTGAGTAAAAACCGATCATATACACGCGTTTTTGCGCACAAAAGACCCCATGGCCTGCGGCCGCCGCGACGGATGAAAATAGGGGCCCTGCCCAGCCAAGCTCGGGTGAACTTGGTGCAGTCAGCCCGTACAAAAGACTGAAGCGTGGGTCTTCTCGGCACCGCGAACTGTGGCTTTGAGTACGATTGTCAGCTTACTGACTCGGAAGGCCCTGCTGGGCACCCTGTTGTTGGTTGGTGGTGCGAGAGGAGGTGGGGTCTGTGGAGATGGTGGATGCGCGTAGCGCGGGGATCGACGTGGGCAAGGACGAGGTGGTCGCCGCGATCCGTGTGCCTACAGGGCCCCTTCCGCCAGCACCACGCCCTGCTGATCGGTATTGCCTTGGAGCACATCGAGCACCTTGAGGGTGCCATCACGGCACTGGACATCGAGGTGGACCGGGTGATGGTCCCTTTCGCCGAGGCCCGGGACCGCATTGACACCGTGACCGGGTGGGCAAGCGGGGTGCGGAATCGGTCGTCGCCGAGATCGGCGCAGATATGTCCAGGTTCCCCACCGCCGCTCACCTTGCCTCCTGGGCAGGAGTGTGCCCGGGCAGCAACATCACCGGGGGCAAGCGCCGCTCCGGTAAAACAACCAAGGGAGACCGATGGCTGGGTGAGGTGCTCTCAGAATGCGCCTGGGCGGCGGCCCGCAGTCGGGGACACCTACCTCTCGTCGCAGTTGTGGCGCCTCGCCAAGCGCATCGGCAAGAAGAAGGCGGCTGTGGCCGTCAGGCACTCGATCCTCGTCATCATCTGGCACCTGCTCACTAATGAGTGCGACTACCAGGATCTCGGTGGCGACTACTTCGTCAAGCGTGACCACCAACGACAGCGAGACCGGCTCCTCGACCAACTCAAGGGCTTGGGCTACCGGGTCACCATCGAGGCGGTGGACGCCGCGTAGCCCTACGGCATCCAACCGGAAATTTTCTTGTCAGATCTGGAAGGCAAAGTGGCTCGGCGGAACTTGCACGCCCTGGGCAGTATGAGAATCTCTCGCTTCCACTAGCGCTTCACCAGCACCACGTGCAGGGCCAGCGACGTACCCACCCATTCGGCGACTTCGTAGTTGGCCTCCGCCCCCTCCAGATGATCGAAGAACCGCTCGCCGCCGCCCAGCAGAGCCTTGCCGATCGCCAGGTGCGCCTCGTCCACCAGCCCTGCCCGGAGGTACTGCTGGATCGTCGAGGCTCCCCCGGCGAGCCACACGTCCTTGCCTTGAGCGGCGGCGAAGGCCTGCTCCAGCGCCGACTCGATCCCGTCAGTGACGAAGTAGAAGGTCGTCCCGCCCTCCATCGGGACCGGGTCCCGGGCGTAATGGGTGAGAACGAAGGTCGGGTGGTGGTACGGGGGGTTCGGCCCCCACCAGCCCTTCCAGCTGCCGTCCGGCCACGGTCCCCGGACCGGGCCGAACATGTTGCGGCCCAGGATCGTCGCCCCCAGGCCGACGCCCGTGCGGGAGGCGAAACTGTCGTCGACGTTCTCCTCGCCGGTGTCGCTCCCGATCATCGCTTGGAAGGTACGCGTGGTCCAGGCCCAATCGTGGAGCTTTTGGCCACCGATCCCCAGCGGGTTATCCACGCTCTGGTCGGGCCCGGCGCCGTAGCCGTCGAGCGACAGCGAGAAGTTGTGCACGCGCAGCTTGGGCATCAACGGCCTCCTTGGTCCTAGCGCTGTTCGGAAGGGCTCAGACTCCCACGCAGGACCACCCGATGCGGAGCAGTCTCCTCCTGTCGACCGCCCCGAAAGGTTCCGCCCCTTCGCCACGACAACAGCATGGACCGGTGCATCAGGCGCACCAGGTGAGGGAACGCAGGCCTGGTCAGATCACCCGCTGGGTCCACAACAGCGCCCCGGCCGCAGCGGCCACCGCCAGCAGTAGCCCGATGCCGGTGAACCAGGCGGTGATCTCCCGCTTGTGGACCGTGTAGCCGACCGCTCTCCCGATCTGGGCGTACACCGAGCTCAGCTCGCCCTCGCTCTGGGCGGTGAAGGTCTTCCCACCGCTGAGCGAGGCGATCTGGGCCATCGTCTGCGGGTCGGCCGGCACCGGGATCACCTGGCCCTCGATCGTCACCGTCCCCGACTCGGTGCCGTAGGCGATCGTGTGGATCGGAACCCCGGCCTGCTTGGCGGCCTGGGCCTCGTTCTCGGCCGAGGTGATCGGGTCCTGGTTGCCCAGACCGATCGTCGGCGCCCCGTCACTCGCAAGCACGATCGCCGCCGGGACTTTCTTGCCGTTGGCGGCCGGAGGCAGCGCGGCGATGGCGTTGAGGGCAAGTTGCAGGGCCGACGCGGTGGCGGTCCCGCCCCCGGCGCTCAGGTTGTCGATGGCTGCGTCGAGGCTGGAGCGGTCACTCGTCGGGGCGACCAGCATCTGGGCACCCGAGGAGAACGCCTCAAGCCCGATCGAGACGCCGCTGGGGAGGGCGTTGACGAAATCGCGCGCGCCCTGCTGGGCAGCGGCCAGCCGGGTGGGGGCGACGTCGCTGGCGACCATCGACCCGGAGACATCGAGCACCAGGATCACCGTCGCCCGCCCCTTCGGGATGTGGACGGCCCGGGCCGGCTGGGCGAAACCCACGATCAGCACTGCCAGGGCGGCGAGGAGGGCGGCCGCTGGGAGGTGGCGCTGCCAACCGGGCCGCTTCGGGGCCACCGAGGCCAGCATGTCGACACTGGTGAACCGCAGGGCGGCCCGCTGGCGGGCACGCTGGGCGATCAGGTAGGCGGCCAGCAGCCCCACCGGGACGGCGAGGAAGGCGAGGCGCCAGGCGGAGAGGAAACTCACCGTAGGCTTCCCGTCGCCGAGGCGGCCGGGGCCAGCCGCCGGACCGGCTCGCGCATCCGGGCGACCTTGCGCTGTCGGGCGAAGCGGACGACGTCGGTCAGCCAGTCGCGGTCGGTCGACAGGCGCAGGTGCTCGGCGCCGGCGTCGATGATCGAGCGGCGGATCCCCGCCTGCCGCCGTTCGGCAGCGGCCCGGTAGCGCTCCCGCAGCGCCGGTGAGCCCGTCTGCACGTGGAGGGTCTGGCCGGTCTCTGCATCGACGACGGTCAGCATGCCGACATCGGGCAGCTCCAGCTCCCGCGGGTCAACGATCTGGGCGGCGATCACCTGGTGACGCAACGACAGCGTGCGCAGCGGTGTCGCCCAGTCGGTAGGGTCGAGGAAGTCGGAGACGACGATCACCTGGCCGCGGCGGTGCTGGGTCCGGGCGACCCTGATCAGCCCGGCGGCCAGGCCGGAACCAGGGCCCGGGCCGTGGGCTTGGCGAGGCGTGTCGTAGACCGCGGTCAGGCTCGCCATCAGCCCGGGGCGGCCGGAGCGGTAGGGCAGCCAGACGAGCTCGTCACCGCCGGTGATCAGCACGGCGAGCCGGTTGCCCGAGCGCACGGTGAGGAACCCGAAGGCGGCGACTGCTGCCAGCGCGGTCTCCCGTTTCTCCCGCAGTGCCGTGCCGAAGTCGAGGCTGGCCGAGCGGTCGACGACGACGCAGGTCTGGAGCTCGCGGTCGGCGTCGGTCGTCCGGACATGCGGGTCGAGCAGCCGGGCGGAGAGGTTCCAGTCGATGTGGCGGGCGTCGTCGCCCGGGCCGTAGGGCCGCGCACCGGCCGCCTCGGCGCCGGGCCCTGAGCTGAGGGCAAGGTAGTCGCCACTGACCAGGCCCTCGAGCCGGCGGGGGACGTCGAGCTCCAGCCGGCGCAGCAGCGTCGCCTTCGAGGAGACGTCGGAGGG
>DAIQBQ010000277.1:0-4381 GCA_036781065.1 Actinomycetota bacterium | reverse complement strand
TGCCACAACTATCTAAATCGGACATAGAGTCAGATCGTCATGCGGTGGATCCAGGCTAAGGTCTTTCGAGGCACGACCGATACTTTGTGTTGGACAGTCTGGCCGCTTTATCGCAGTCGCAGAGAGAGGGAGGCGGCAGCGGTGTTCGTCACAAAAGAAGAAGGAAAAAGTGTCTGGAGGAGCGGCGTCGATGCAGTTACTCCTAAGGTGCGAGTAGCTGTAGTTGTCGTAGTTGCATCCCTGGCGGCGACGGGTCTCGCCTTCGGCTGGTTCACGTCGGCCCGAGGCTCGGTAGATCAACCGTCGGTGCCGCTCTGTCCTTCGCCTTCGTTGAGTTCAGCGGAGCAGCAGCTGCCTTCTACCCCTGGTCTCCCAGAATCCGGCTCGAATGTTTGTCTTGGTCCTGGACCTTCGTCCGTCTTGTACCAGACACACGGCCAGGATCATTGGACGAATCGATAGCGTAAGTCTGTACCACCTCACGAACGACCCTGCGCCTCGATCTCTGGGGCGACGACCCCGGCGGCCAGGGGGCTCAGCTGCTCCTCTGGCACGCCTCGCTACGCTTTTGTGCGTAAAAACTGGCATATATGCGCGATTATTACACACAAAAGGATCTGGGAGGCGAACTGGCTCGCCTAGGTGGCGGGGCAATTCGGTGTTCTAGGCAGACCTCTTGAGATTGTGGAGTTTTTTCGCCGAAAAGCCGGAAAGAAAAAACTCCACAATTCCCACGCAAATAAGCGGCAATACGCTGCGTCGTCCCTTGCTAGCGCCCGCCGTCCAGCTGGTCGAGGATCTGGGCGACCGGCATCCGGACGCAGGTGAAGACCGGCACGTCCCGTTCGGTGTAGGCCGACGACTCCGAGCCGCGCAGCTCTTCGACCAGCTCCAGGAACTCGCTGATGGACTCGCCCTCGAAGGCGACGACGAACTCCTGGTCGTCGATCCCGAACGAGTAGCCGGTGTGGATCTTGACGCCGGGGTACTTGTGGCCGGTCTTGAAGTGGGCGCCCATGATCCGCCGGCGCTCCTCGAACTCCAGCCGGTACCAGGGCCGCGTCTTCACCATGGGGTAGACGAACAAGTAGGTGCTGCCGACCGGGCCCGGCGGCATCTGGTCCTCCTGCCCGGCGTGGCGGTGGCCGCCCAGGTACTGGCTCTTGCGGGTCATCGCCAGGAAGCTGTACGTCGGCACCAGCCGCCGGCCGAGCTCGGTGCCGTTGATCCGGGCCTGCAGCGCCTGGATCGGGCCGGCCGACTCGGCGATCGCCCACAGTGCGAGGTCGGCGTCCGCCCGCATGCCAACAGTCGAGTACGCATGGATCTCGACCGTGTCATCGCCGGCCAGCACGTCAGCCAGCTCCTTTTTGTGCAGCGCCCGCTCTTCCGGCGGCAGTAGCCGCCAGGAGGGGAGTACCTGGTAGAAGGCATAGCGCATCAGCTGGCGCGGTTCATGGCTGGTGCCGGTCACGGTTGGCTCCTTTCGAGGTCATGGAGCGCCGCCTCGGCGGCGGCGGCGATGAGCGCGAGGTCGGCGGGCGTGTGCGCCAGCGAGACGAACGACGCCTCCAACTGGCTGGGTGGCAGGTAGACCCGGCGGTCAAGCATCCCGTGGAAGAACCGGGCGTAGACGGCGGTGTCCGAGCGCCGGGCTCCGTCGAGGTCGTTGACCTCGGCGTCGGTGAAGAACGGGGTGAGCATTGACCCCGTTCGCTGGACGCTCACCGGGACGCCGGCCGATTTGGCCGCGGACTGCAACGCGGAGGCCAGCTCGCCGCCCAGGGTGTCGAGAGTCTCGTAGGTCCCCGGCCGCTGCAGCTGGCGTAGGGTGGCCAGGCCCGCCGCCACCGAGATCGGGTTCCCGGACAGCGTGCCCGCCTGGTACACCCCGCCGGCAGGGGCGATCTGCCCCATCAGGTCCGCCCGGCCCCCGAAGGCGCCGATCGGCAGCCCACCGCCGACGACCTTGCCAAGGGTGGTCAGATCGGGGAGGACGCCGAAGGCGCCCTGGGCGCCGGACCATCCGATCCGGAAGCCGGTGACCACCTCGTCGAAGATCAGCAGCGCCCCGTCCTCGTCGCAGCGCTGGCGGACCGCCTCCAGGAAGCCGGGGGCGGGCGGAACGACGCCCATGTTGGCCGCCACCGGCTCGATGATCACCGCGGCCAGCTGGCCGCCGAAGCTGGCGAAGGCGTCGCCGAGGGCGTCGGGGTCGTTGTAGCGGGCGACGACGGTGTCCGCCCGGGTCCCCCCGGTCACCCCGGGCGAATCCGGGAGCCCGAGCGTGAGCACCCCGGAGCCCGCCGCCACCAAGAGGGCGTCCACGTGGCCGTGGTAACACCCGGCGAACTTGAGGATCTTCTCCCGGCCGGTGGCCGCCCGGGCGAGCCGCAGGGCGCTCATGGTGGCCTCGGTCCCCGAGGACACGAAGCGCACCATCTCGACCGAGGGCAGCGCCGAGCAGATCAGCTCGGCCAGTTCGACCTCCCCCTCGGTGGGCGCCCCGAACGAGGTACCCCGGCTCGCCGCGGTGGCTACCGCCTCGACCACGGCCGGGTGGGCGTGGCCCAGGATCAGCGGGCCCCAGGAGGCGAGCAGGTCGACGTACTCGGTGCCGTCGGCGTCGGTCACCCGGGCGCCGGAGCCGGCGGCCAGGAACCGGGGCGTCCCGCCCACCGCGCCGAAGGCCCGGACCGGCGAGGAGACGCCGCCGGGCATCACGTTCAGGGCTCGGTCGTACAGCGCTCCGGATCGCTTCGTGGCCCCGGCTCCGGAGAGCATCAACCGTCCAGCCATCGGGCAGCCTCGAGCGCGTAGTAGGTCAGGACGAAATCGGTGCCGGCCCGAACGATCGCGGTCAAGATCTCCAGCGCGGCTCGCTCCTCGTCCATCCACCCGCGCTCGGCGGCGGCCTTGACCATGGCGAACTCCCCGCTGACGCTGTAGGCGGCAAGCGGGACATTGACCCGCCGACGCGCCGCCCGGATGACGTCCAGGTAGGCGAGGGCCGGCTTCACCATCACGATGTCGGCACCTTCGGCGAGGTCCCGCTCGATGCTGGCCAGGCCCTGCCGCAGGTCCGGCGGGTCGATCTGGTAGGAGCGGCGGTCCCCGAAAGCTGGGGCGCACTCGGCGACCTCGCGGAAGGGGCCGTACATCGCCGAGGCGAACTTGGCCGAGTACGCCATGATCGCCGTCGTCTGGCGGTCGGACCTGTCCAGGGCGCGCCGGATTGCTCCGACCCGGCCGTCCATCATGTCCGAAGGCGACACCACGTCGGCCCCCGCCGCTGCTTGCGAGACGGCGACCTGGGCCAGCACCTCGACCGTGGCGTCGTTGTTGACCTCGCCATGCTCGATGATGCCGCAGTGGCCGTGGTCGGTGTACTCGCACAGGCAGGTGTCGGCGAAGACGACCAGCTCGGGTGCCGCCGCCTTGATCTCGGCGACCGCCCGCTGGGTCGGCCCGTCGCTTGCGAAGGCCTGAGAACCCCGCTCGTCCTTGACCGCCGGGACGCCGAACACCAGCACCCCGGGGATACCGAGCGCCTCGGCTTCCTTGGCGATGACCCCCACCCGGTCCGAGGGCCAGCGGTAGTGCCCGGGCAGCGCCTCCAGCGGCTGCTCCTCGCCGATGCCGTCGGCGACGAACAGCGGCAGCACGAACCGATCCGGGCTCAGCCGGGTCTCGGCGACCAGGCGGCGCATGGCCGGCGAAGAGCGCAGCCGGCGCAGGCGGGGGGTGTGTTCCGGCCAACCGGTCATGCCCCTATTGTCGCAGGGGCCTGCGGCGCTGTGCGTCCTGGCTGCGACGAGTGGCCGGGTCGGTGCTATTCCGCGGCTATTCCGCGGGCACATCGCTGGGCCTGTTCCCGGCTGCGGCGGCCGAACCCAGTGTCGAGACCATTGCCGTGACCAGGCCCAGGATCGTGTGCGGCGACGCTTCTGCGGCCACCGTGAGCCCCAGCTCGGCGCAGGCGGCGGAGGTCGCTGGACCGATCGAGAACACCGGGCAGCGCCCGCCGGCGTCCGCCCCACCGAGCGCGGCGGCGTAGGCCCGGGTGATCGAGGCGCTGGTCAGGGCCACGGCGTCGATGCCCTCCTTGAGTGCGGCCTGGATGGCCAGCCCGTCGGCCGGCTCGGTCCGGTAGACCTCGACCCGCTCGACCGCGAAGCCCCGCTCGGTGAGGATCCGTTCCAGCTCCCCTCCGGCGATGTCGGCCCGCAGCAGGCGCACCGACGCCGGGGGGCCGGGCAGTTCCCGGGCCAGCGCCTCGGTGGTGTAGGCGCTGGGGACGAAGGAGCGGTCGATGCCCCGCTCGGCGAGGGCGGCAGCGGTCGCCGGGCCGACCGCGGCGGTGGCGCCGAGCTGGGCGCTA
>DAIQBQ010000276.1:0-4425 GCA_036781065.1 Actinomycetota bacterium | reverse complement strand
CCGAGGTCTCCCACAGCGAGGCCGGGGTGAGGTCCTCGGTGAGCCGCCCGCCGAGCAGCGCTGCCCGGCCCTTCTCGTCGGCGGCGAGCGAGGTGAGCGTCTGGGCGATGCGGTCCCGGTTTGCCGGCGAGGCCGGGTGACCCCCCGCCTCGAGGGCGGCCACCGCCAGCTCGGTCAGCCGCCGGATCACATCCCGCCGGGCGGCGGTGGCCCCGGCGAGCGCCTCCCGCCCGCCGCCTTCCCGCTGGGACTGCGCCAGCGCCGCGTCGGACGCCACCAGCGCCGCCAGGTCGTCGGGGTGCGACCGGGCGACCTGGTTCAGCGCCCAGGCGGTCACCGGAGGTTTCCGGAGCGACTTGACCGCAGCCGCGGCCTCCTTGTCGGTTGTCCGTAGCGACTTGACCAGCGCGTCGCGGGCAGCCGTGAACGCCTCGGGGGAAACCGAGTAGAGCTGGTCGAGGGCGTCGTCGAGGCTGTCGGGTGGCACCGGCCGGGAGGCTTCCACATTGGGGGCAGGGCTTTGCGATGATGCGGGTCATGAGTCCGAGAGTCAAGGCGGCCCCCGCCAAAGCGGCCCCCGCCAAAGCTGTGGCCGCGCCCGCTCCCAGGCGCAGGACCCGGCTCACCCGCTCCGACCGGGCCGAGCGCCGGTTCCCGGTGATCTACCGCCGGCTGGAGAAGGAGTACCCGGACGCGAAGACTGCCCTCAACTTCACTACCCCGTACGAGATGCTCTTCGCCACGATCATGTCGGCGCAGTCGACCGATGTTGGGGTCAACAAGGTCACCGGAAAGCTGTTCCGCAAGTATGCAACGCTCGAGGACTACGCCAATGCCGACACCGCCGAGTTGGAGAACGACATCCATGCCACCGGCTTTTTCCGGATGAAGGCCAAGGCGATCCAGGGTTCCGCCCGGAAGATCCTCGACGACTACGGCGGCGAGCTGCCCAGGACCATGGCCGAGATGCTCACCCTGCCCGGGGTCGCCCGGAAGACCGCCAACGTGGTGCTCAATAATGCCTACGGCCTCGTCGAAGGCATCGCCGTCGACACCCACGTCGGGCGGCTGGCCCGCAAGCTCGGGCTGACCGCCGAGACCGATCCGGTCAAGGTCGAGAAGGACCTGATGGCGCTGATCCCGCGCAAGAACTGGATGAGGATCACCTACCTGTTCATCGACCACGGCCGCAAGGTGTGCAAGGCGCCGACCCCCCGGTGCGAGGAGTGCGTCCTCAGCGACATCTGCCCCAGCTCACTGGTGTGAGCGAGGGGGCGGGCCGCCGGTGGTGAGGAGGAGATGAGCGGGACCCTGTACCCGGGCACCTCCGGCTTCGCCTACAAGGAGTGGAAGGGGCCCTTCTACCCGGAGGACCTGCCCCAGGCGAAGTGGCTTACCTACTATGCCGAGCACCTCGGCTCGGTGGAGATCAATTACACCTTCCGCCACCTCCCTTCCGACTCGGTGCTCGAGCAGTGGCGCACGCAGACGCCCGAGAGCTTCCGGCTGACGCTGAAGGCTTCGCAGCGGATCACCCACTTCAAGCGCCTGGTCGGCGCCGAGGCCGAGATCGCCGAGTTCGCCCGCCGGGCCGTTGCCCTCGGTGAGCGGCTCGGCGTCGTGCTGTTCCAGATCCCGCCAAACCTGCGCTACAGCCGCGACGTGCTGGAAGGCTTCCTCGCCGCGGTGCCGGCCACGATCCGGGCGGCGCTCGAGGTCCGCCACGACTCCTGGAACGATCCGGAGGCCTCAGCGTTGCTGGAGGCCCACAGCGTCGCCCTGTGCGCTGCCGACACGGCCGGCAAGCCGCTCGGGACGATCCCGCAGACCGCCCCTCACGTCTACCTGCGGCTGCGCAAGGAGGAGTACACCCTGGAGGAGATCGTGGCCTGGGCCGCCCGGGTGCGGGCCGTCCTGGACGCCGGCCGGGACGTGTTCTGCTACTTCAAGCACGAGGGCGGCGGCGTCGGCCCCGCCTACGCCCGGGCGCTGGGGGAGGCGGTGGCCGACGCCGAGGCCGGTTAGCTGCCCGAGCCGGGGTTGGGGCGGGCGGGTCCCTGCTTCAGGTTCGTGATCGCCAGGCTGTTGGCGACGGTGGAGACGAAGTTGCCCTGCCCATAGATGTCGGCGGTCATCTTGGCACCCTGCAGGCAGAGGTAGCCCTCCTCGTAGCCGCCGGACAGGTTGGTCACGCGGTAGGGCGTCCCGGCGTTGTTCTGCTGCACCCCGGTACCCACAGGGGGCGAGCAGGCCTGCGGCGTGAGGACGATGCCCACCGGGCTCAGGTTCCCGATCACCATGTAGGGGCCGTCCGGCTGCCCGTACGGTGTGAGCGTAAGGTTGCCGCTCCCGCTCAGGGTCAGCCACCCCGACGGAGTCACCGTCGCCGACATGCTGGAGGCCCAGCTCGCCTCGTCGCTCGGGCTCATCATCTGGTCGGAGCCGCTGCTGCCGATGCCTTCCCAGACCCCGACCCGCCAGTTGCCGTAGTGGAAGTCCATCCAGTTCCCATTGACGTTCTTGCCCTCGTTGTTGTTCGCCGCCGGTAGGACCG
The DNA here is from genome assembly GCA_036781065.1 of Actinomycetota bacterium. GTDB lineage: Bacteria > Actinomycetota > CADDZG01 > JAHWKV01 > JAOPZY01 > DAIQBQ01. The sequence continues at coordinate 1,871 of DAIQBQ010000276.1, read as the reverse complement.
GCACCGGGGAGTTGTTGGGGCCCGGGACGTTCCGTACGACAGAGGTCGGCAGCTCGTTGGCCACGAAGCTGGCCCCACCGTGGTCGATCTGGAACTGGTCGGCGCCCCGGGCGATCGAGCCGAGCGAGCCGGAGTCGTACAGCTCGACGCCCAGGCTGGAGAGGTTGAGGCTCGGGTCGTAGAGCAGGTCGGCGGTCGTGCCGTCGGTGAAGACGATCGGCATGTCCGTCTCGGTGGCCCCCGCCTGGGTGGGCGGGTTGAACGGGGTAAGGACGGCCGTGTTGCCGTTGTTGGCGTTGTTGTTGGCCTTCGGTTTGGACCCCTTCGCCAGACCGAAGACGAGGGCTGCCACGGCACCCAGGATCAGCAGCCCGGCCACGACGGCGACGCCCATCTTCGTCCCTTCGGTCCAGGTCGACGTGATGCCCGGCTGGGTCGGCTCGCTGCCCCAGATGGTGTCCAGGCCCCCCTTGCCGCCGCCCCCGCCGAGGCCCGGCATCTTGAAGCCCCCGCCGGTCGGCTTGGGCGCACCACTCGGCCCCGAGGGTTCCCCGCCGCCCGGGGTGTAGGTGGCTCCGCCGCCCGGAGGCCGGGAGGGCGGCGTGAAGCCCGGCCCACCTCCGCCCGGGCTGGCTCCGCCCTTGGTGGGCCGGAACCCGCCGCCGGATTTTGGTTTCTTCTCCTTCCCGCCCGACGGGCCCCCGCCCCCATGTAGCGACATGGCTTGCTTTCTCCCTCCAGGAAACGGCGATTTAGCGCCCGATAAGACCTCTCTCGGACATTGAGGTCGTAGAGGGTCCGGGCCGCGACTGGCGTCAAGCTACCTGTTGAGCTTCCACAGACGCAACTCGGCGTTAACAATCCGGGCGGTCGCCTGCGCACCGTTTTCGCCGCTTGAAGCCGGGAACTGCCGATGAATCGGCCGGCGTTACCATGGCGACATGGTCGATCTGCCGCAGCGGAGCGGGGCGCTGCTCGTCGATCGCTCCGCCCGCGGGAAACTCGCCTTCACCGGAGAGCAGGCGCTCTGGTTCTGCGACCAGTTGCTCACCAACCAGCTTGTGAACCTCGCGCCCGGCCAGGGAGCGGAGGCCCTGATGCTGACACCCCATGGCCGCATCGTCGCCGCCCTGCGGCTGGCCCACCCGGCCGAGGGTCAGGTCCTGGCCGACCTCGAGCCACCCGCTTCCCGGGCGGCTGAGCTTGCCGGCTTCTTCGCCGGGCGCATCTTCGCCACGCGGGTGGCCGTACGAGACATGAGCGAGGAGCTCGGCCTCTTTACGTTGCTCGGGCCCGCCGCCGACGAAATCGCTCGGGCCGCGCTGCACGTAAGCCAGGAGAGCATGCCGGGACGAGAGGAACATGCAAGCGCCCAGGTCGGTGACGTCGTGGTGGTGAGGGTGGTCCGGCCTGGCGCCGGGCTGGAGCTTTTCGCCCCGCGGGGGCAGTGCAGAGCACTCACCGGGGAGCTCGAGCGGGCCGGGGCCGAACCTGTTTCTGAAGAGGGGTACGACGAGTTGCGCATCCGGTCCGGCCTCGCCCGGGACCGGGTCGACTACGACGACAGCTTCCTCCCGCAGGAGGCGGCGATGGAGCGGGCAGTCCACTTCGCCAAGGGCTGCTACCTGGGCCAGGAGGCGGTTGCCATGGCCCAGCGGGGACGGGTGAAGCGGCGGGTGCGCCAGCTGCAGTTGGAGGGGGAGGCAGAGCCGGGGCCGCTGTTCGCCGCCGGGGCCGATGGCCCCGGTGGCGAGGCCGGTGAATGCTTGGCGGCCCGTCAGTCCGAGGGGGCCGAGGGTTCCGCCGAACATCGCGAGGTTCAGCGACACGAGGGCGACGAACGCCGCGAGGTGCGGCACGGTGGCGAGGAA
>DAIQBQ010000275.1:0-4462 GCA_036781065.1 Actinomycetota bacterium | reverse complement strand
AGGGGACGCCGGCCCCCGCCAGCCCCCCGGCCTCCAGCGAGGGCAACTACCGGAACGCCGTGGCCGGCGTGCTCTCGGTAGGTTCGATCACCAACCCCGCCGACCCGCCGTTTGAGACCGTGTCGAACGGGACTGCGGTCGGCTTCGACGTCGACCTGATCGCCGAGATCGCCCGCCGGCTCGGCCTGGAGCCGGAGATCGTCGGGGAAACCCCGTCGACGCTGCTGACCGACGTCGCCCGGGGCAAGACCGACGTCGCCATCTCGGCGCTGGACATCATCCCGGCCCGGGAGGCGGTCGTGGACTTCACTGATCCCTACTTCACCGACGACCTGGGGCTCACCGTCGGCGTCGGCCAGGCGCGCCATTTCGGGGGCATCCAGACGCTGGCCGGCAAGACGGTCGGAGTCGCCGCCGGCAGCTTCGGCCAGACCTGCGCCGAGGGCCTGGCGGCCGAGCCCGGGAAGTCGTTCACGATCAAGCCCTACACCAACATCTCGCAGGCGTTCACCGACCTTGCCGACGGGAAGATCGACGAGGTGCTGACCGATCTCCCGACCTCGCAGCGCCTGGTCCAGGCGATCGACGGTCTGCAGATGGTGGACGTCTACCTGACCGGCGACGACTACGGGATCGCGGTGGCCAAGTCCAACCCCAACCTCCGGGTCGACATCGACCGCATCCTGGCCGACATGGTGTCCGACGGCACCTACAAGCTGATCTACGAGAAGTGGTTTCAGGTCCCGCCGCCGTCACCGTCCAGCTGAGCGGCGGCCTGGGCGACCTGCTCCCAGAGGGCCAGGACCCCGGCTTCGGTGTGGCCGAGATGGCCGATGGCGGCGTGGAGCGCGGTGCGGCCGTCGATCTTCGCCGTCGTGACGTAGGCCCGGCCGCGTGCGTTGATCCGGTCGACCAGCGCCGCGGTCAGCCGGTCCTGCTCCTCCGGGCTTGACCCGGCCGGGGTGTAGCGCAGGTTGACGACCGACAGCGGCACCGGCGCGGCGAGCGTGAAGGCCGGATCGGCCTCGACCCAGGAGGCGAGCAGCTTTGCCAGGCGCACGTGCTCGCCGAGGATGGCGGCGATCCGTTCGGTCCCGAAGGAGCGAAGCACCATCCACAGCTTCAGCGCCCGGAACCTCCGGCCGAGGGCCACGCCGTAGTCCATCAGGTTGGCGGCGTCCTCGGAGGTCTTCAGGTAGTCGGGGACGACGGAGAAGGCGGCCCGGGTGACCTCCGGGTCGCGCAGGTAGAGCACGCTGCAATCGACCGGTACGAACAGCCACTTGTGCGGGTTGACCACGATCGAGTCCGCCCGCTCGGTGCCCTCGACCACCCAGCGCAGCTCCGGCACCGCCCCGGCCGCCCCGCCGTAGGCGGCGTCGACGTGCAGCCAGGCGCCGTGGTCCTGGCAGACGGCGGCGATGGCCGGGACCGGGTCGACGCTGGTCGTGGCGGTCGTCCCGATGGTAGCGACGACGGCCATCGGGCGGATGCCGTCGTCGCGGTCGGCGGCGACCCGGGCCTGGAGGGCGGACGGGTCCATCCGGAAGGCGTCGTCGGACGGGATCTTGCGCAGCAGGTCGGTGCCCAGGCCCAGCGTGAGCACCGCCTTGTCGACCGAGGAGTGCGCCTGGTCCGAGGTGTAGACGGCGAGCGGCGGCCCACCGTTGCGCAGCCCCCGGGTGCGGGCCTGCGGGTCGGCCCGGTCGCGGGCGGCGGCGAGGGCGGTGAGCGTGCTGGACGAGGCGGTGTCGTGGATGACGGCAAACCACTGCGGCAGGCCGAGCAGCTGGGCCAGCCACCGGGTGGCGACCCGCTCCAGCTCGGTCAGCGCCGGGCTCGTCCGCCACAGCATGCCGTTGAGGTTCAGGGCGGCCGAGATCAGCTCGCCGGCGATGCCCGGCTCCGAGCCGGTGATGGCGAAGTAGCCGAAGAAGCCCGGGTGGTTCCAGTGGGTGACGCCGGGGAGCAGGATACGGTCGAGGTCGGCCAGGATGGCCGCGATGTCCTCGCCGGTGGCGGGTGGCGACGCCGGGAGAGCGGCGGTGACGTCGCCCGGCTGGACCCGGGCGGCGACCGGCAGGTCGGGTACGGTGGCCAGGTAGCGCTCAACCCAGTCGAGGGCGGGTTGCAGGTCGTCCACCGGAGGCGTCGGCTAGCCCGGTGGGGCCTGGGCAGACCGTACGGCGAGGGTGCAGGTCGAGAAGGCGACCAGCCGGCCGTCCTCGCTGGTGATCCGCACCTCCCACAGCTGCGTGGTGCGGCCGAGGTGGATCGGCACCGCGGTCCCGGTCAGCCAGCCGTCCCGGACCGGGCGCAGGTGGTTGATCTTGAGCTCCAGGCCGAGGACGAGCTGGGTCGGCGCGGCGAGCCAGCCGCCGAAGGAGGCGAGGCTCTCGGCAAGGGCCGCCGACGCCCCCCCGTGGAGCAGGCCGAGCGGCTGGGTGTTGCCCTCGACCGGCATCCGGGCGACGACCCGCTCCCGGGTGGTCTCGACCCACTCCAGGCCGAGCTTGCTGAGCAGCGCCCCCTCGGGGACGATGGGCTCGGTGCTGTCCACGGGCCGGAGCATGCCACACCCGGCACCGGGTGCTGGCGTCAGCCGTGCTCGCTGGCCGCTTCGGCGTCCTGCTGGCGCAGCAGCCCGACCAGTCGCCCGTCAGAGGTTGTGATCGGAAAGCACGGGCGGTGCGTCTCGGCCATCACCTTGGCCAGCTTGGCGACCGGGACGTTCGGCCGGTAGGTGCTCGGCCCGGGCCGCATCGCCTGCTCGATGCTGAGGGCGGGATCCTTCGCCAGCTCGGCAGCCCGGAGCAGCCCCAGGACCACCCGCTCGCTGTTGACGACGACGCAGGCGTCCCAGCCGGCCGCGCGGGCACGCTCCGCCACGTCACCGAGCCGTTCGTTGAGTGCGCAGGTCGGTGCGTCGGTCCTGGCGACCTGGCCGGCCCGGGCACCCTCCGGGCCGCCCAGGCTGGTGCCCTCGCTGGGCAGGCCGGCGGCCAGCCAGTCGGCGAGCCCGTGCACGTAGTCGTAGACGTCTCTGAAGCCAAGGCTTTCGAGCCGCCACGCGGCCCGGGGGCTCAGGTCTCAGGCGTCGTCCCAGCAGTAGACGATGATCGGCCGGGCCGGGTCGAGCACCGACACCGCGTGGGACTCGATCCGGCGCAACGGGAGGCTGATCGCCCCCGGGAGATGCTCCTCCCCGTATTCCTTCGGCGGCAGGACGTCGACCAGCTGCGCCCCTTCGGCGAGGAGACGTCGCACCACTGCCCGCCCGATCTCGGTCGGCATAGTCCTAGTATCCCCGGATCGGCCGGGCCGGGCTCTGCCGCAGCCAGACCTTCCGGCCGGGAGCCGACCAGCCAGGCCGGCGAGCTACTTCTTCGCTTCCTGCGAGCCCTCGTGGCCCCCTTCGATCCGGGCGACCTCCGCCTTCGGGGCCACCCGCCAGAACCGGGGCGCCAGCTCCCGCCAGCTGCCGATCAGCTCCTGGGCCCGGGCCGAGCCGGTCAGGTCGGCGTGCCGGGCGACCAGGTGCCGCAGCGAGGCCAGTTGCGGCCCGTCCGGGCGGTGCAGGCTGACCAGCTCGGGGTTGACCCGGGCCGGGAGCCGGATGTCCGGGTCGTAGACGTAGGCCTGGCCCCCGGTCATGCCGGCGCCCAGGTTCCAGCCGGTCGGGCCGAGGATCACGACCGTCCCGCCGGTCATGTACTCGCAGGCGTGGTCGCCGGCCCCCTCGACCACCGTGGTCGCCCCGGAGTTGCGCACGCAGAAGCGCTCCCCGGCCCTGCCGCCGACGAACAGCTCCCCGGCGGTGGCGCCGTAGAGGCAGGTGTTGCCGATCAGGTACGGGTCCCCGGCGTCGTCGGGCGGGGCGACGATGACGATGCGGCCGCCACCCATGCCCTTGCCGACGTAGTCGTTTGCCTCACCGGTCAGGTGGAAGTTGATCCCGGCGGTCAGGAAGGCACCGAAGCTCTGCCCGGCCTCACCGGCGAACGAGGCATGCACCGTGCCCGGGGGTGCGCCCGAGCCGTGCTCGTGGGCGATCGCCCCGCCGAGGCGGGCGCCGACGGTCCGGTCGGAATTGTGGATGTCGTAGGACACCCGGACGTCCTGGCCGGACATGACTCCCCCGAAGGCGTCCGCCCAGAGCTTGTCGCCGAGCTGCCCGCGCGGGCGCTGGATCGGGTTGGCCTCGACGAAGTGGCGGGGTCCCTCCCAGGCCTCCATCAGCATCGACAGGTCGAGCTGGGCCGCCCGGTGGCCAGGCAGCTGCCGGGGGCGCAGCAGGTCGACCCGGCCGATGGCGTCGTCGACGCTGCGCAGCCCCATGCCGGCCAGCAGCTGGCGCACCTCCTCGGCGCAGTAGGTCAGGTAGCGGGCCACCACCTCGGGCGTCCCGGTGAACTTCTCGCGCAGCTCCGGCCGCTGGGTGGCGATGCCGACCGGGCAGGTG